>JALYHS010000031.1 GCA_030776385.1 Actinomycetota bacterium | reverse complement strand
GTGCTCATCACCGGCGCGGGTCCGATCGGGGCGCTGGCCACTCTGTACGCGGCGTCGCTCGGCGCGCGCGTTTTCGTCTCCGAGCTCAACCCGACCCGGCAGGCGCTCATCCGCAGCCTGGGGGTCGCCGAGGTGCTCGACCCCTCGCAGCTCGACGTCGCCGCCTATCTCAAGGACCTCCACGAGGGCATCGGGGTGGATGCCGCGATCGAGTGTTCCGGCAACGAACGCGCCCTGCAGACCGCCCTGGCGTCGGTGCGCTCGGCCGGACGCGTCGTGCAGACCGGACTCCACACCCGCCCGGCGTCGATCGACCCGATGGTGCTCTCGGAGCACGACATCACGCTCGCGGGCACCTGGTGCTACCCGGTCACCGACTTCCCGCGCATCGTCAGCCTGATCGCGTCGGGGCGGTACCCCGTCGAGAAGGTCATCAGCGCGCAGATCGCCATGGAGGACATCGTCGAGAAGGGCTTCGAGACGCTGCTCTCGCCGACCGGCGATCAGGTCAAAGTGCTCGTGAACGCGAGAGGCTGAGAGGACGGCTGAGATGAAGGCGCTGCAGTTCACGCAGCTGGATTTGCCCGAGGTGGCCGAGTTGCCGATCCCGGAGATCGCTGATGATGAGGTCCTCATCGCGGCGCGCTCGGTCGGGGTCTGCCACTCGGACATCGACCTGCTGGAGGGGCGGTACATCATCCCGTTCAGCTACCCGATCATTCCCGGCCACGAATGGGCGGGGGAGGTCGTCAGGGTTGGCTCCCGCGTCACCGACTTCGCGCCGGGCGACCGGGTCGTCGGGGAGTGCGTGATCGGAGACGATCACTTCGGCTTCTCGATCAGCGGGGCCATCGCCGACTTCTTCGTGGCGAAGCCCGCCTGGCTGCACAGGCTGCCGGACAACCTGTCCTGGACGATGGGTGCACTCGTCGAGCCGTTCAGCGTGGCGTACTACGCGCTGGTGCGCGCGGGCAACGTGAACGCCAGCGACACGCTCGTGGTGCTCGGCGCCGGTCCTGTCGGCCTCGCCGTGACGGCGGCCGCCGCCGCAATGGGTGCCGTGACCGTGGTGGTGGAACCCGACGAGGGTCGGCGGGACATCGCGCGGCAGCTGGGCGCCGCCCACACCGTGCATCCCGACGACATCGACGCGCTGCTCGCCGACATCACGGGCGGGCGGGGAGCGGATGTCGTGGTCGAGGTCTCAGGACGTCCCGCCGTCATGGCGCGCGCCCTCGAACTCGTGGCGTTCAAGGGCCGCGTGGCGTATGTCGGGATCAACGTCGGGGGCGACGCCCCAGCCAAGCTCGGCCTCATCCAGTCCAAGGAGCTCAAGATCACCGGGTCGATCGGCTCGCCAGGAGTCTGGCCCGACACGCTGCGATTCCTGGCGGCGAGCGGGATCGACATGACGCCGCTCGTCACGCAGCACTTCGACGTCGAGCACGCGCTCGACGCACTGGATGCGGCGCATCATCCACAGACCACCATCAAGGCTCACATCGAGTTGACGGCGACGCTGCCTGCCTGAACCGGCCGCGGAAGCCCGAGACGACGAGACCCCCGTACCCGGGAAGGGCGGGGGTCTCGTTCTTCGTGTGGTCTTCGGGCTCGCGGGCTCGCGGGCTACGGCAGGATGCGCGCGGCGCGGTACTGCTCGATCTTCTCGAACAGGCTGCTTACCGTGTTGCGGAAGCCGAGGAACCCGGCCTCGCGGCTCTTCGTCATGTCGGTCAGCACCTCGATCGTGCGGCCGAGGTCGGCGTCGCTGTGCCACCAGGAGGCGAGACGGTCGAGCTGCGACTCGACGAGCGAGTACTTCGCCGCGATCTCCCGCCAGATCTGCTCCATGCCCGCCATCTGCGTCTCGAGCGTGCGCGGCTCGTCAACGAAGCCCTCCCACTCGAGACCGAAGTATCCGGCCAGTTGTGGCCACAGCCAGCGCCAGCGGAAGACATCGCCGTTCGCGGTGTTGAAGGGTTCGTTGCGGCCCTCGGGGTGCGTCGCCGTCCAGATCATCTGCTCCGACATCAGGTCGGCGTCGGTGACGTCGGTGAGCGCGTTCCACTGCATCTCGGAGCCGGGGAAGATCATCGGCCGTCCGAGCTCTTTGCAGATGGTGGCGTAGACCGACAGCGTTAGCGCCATGTTCATCGCGTTGCCGACGGCGAAGCCGAAGACGGTGTGCGAGCGGTGCGAGCTCCAGTTGAAGCCGTTCTTCGCGGCGGAGGCGAACAGCTCGTCCTCCTGCGCGTAGTAGAAATTCGGATAGTCGAGCCGGGGTTCGGACTCATGGAACGGCGTCTCTGCCATCACCGCCTTGCCATACGCCTCGAAGGGACCCAGATAGTGCTTCAGCCCGGTCATCAGGGCGACGTGTTCCACGGACTTCGCGGGCTCGAGCGCGGCGAGCAGGTTGCGCACCGTTGCGCTGTTGACCCGGATGTTCTCGGCCTCCGTCTCCTGCCGCATCCACGCGGTGATCGCGACGAAACTCGGGCGCACCTCGGCGAGCGCGGTCACGAGACCCTCGGGATCGAGAAGGTCGGCCCGGATGTTGGTGACCCCCGGTAGCCCGACCGAACCGCTGCGCGACAATCCGAACGTGGCCCAGCCCTCTCGAGCGAGCATGCTGGCAAGGGATTGGCCGACGATTCCGGTGGAACCGACGACAAGCGCGCGGCGGGGCTCCGACATGGTGCTGCCTTTCAGAGGAGGGACTCGAGGGAGGGGCGCTGCGCGAGGTACCTCGCGATCGCCTCCGCGTGGGGAGTGGTGTACGCCTCTTCGACGAGCTCGATGGTGACACCGTCCGGGTCGAGGAAGTAGATCCAGCGCCAGCCGGCGAGCACGCCCTCATCCACGATGTTCGGGGCCGAGAGGAAGCTGATCCCCTTGGCTTCGAGTTCGGTGACGGTGGCCGCGATGTCGTCGACCCGCAGGGCGATGTGCATCGAGCCGAGCCGGTTCTGCGGGGGCACCGTGTCATCGCCATCGGGACGGTTGCCGTACTCGAGCAGCTCGAGCGATCCGTCACCCGCACGGAGGTTCACCTGGCGCAGCGAGGCGCCGGGAACGCCGACGCCCTGCGCGAGTTCCTCCCCCGAGAACCACGGGCTCGGTTCGCTCTGGATCGGCAGCCCGAGGAGGTCGTGATAGAAGTAGATCGAGCGGTCGAGATTCTTCACGATGATCCCGGTGTGATGAACTCCGAGGAAGGCCACGGTCATACTCCTTCGTATGTTTCTGGGCAGAAGAACAGCCGACTAGGGTGTTCGCTGCCAAGGTTACTCTGTTCTCTCTGGATTAACACAAGTGAGTGCGAGTCTCTGATGATCCAGCACTATTCCCGTAGATACGGGGGCTGGCAGATGTGTATATTGATCGACAACCGGATTTCCGGGCTCGGACTGTGCAGCAGCACTACAACGAGGCAGTGCACTTGGCGGGGCTGACATCCCCGTCGGACGGGTCGAGATGCGCGACACTGAAGTTCTCATGGACAACCTCGGATCACGTCTGAAAGACGTTCGACTCAAGGCGGGTCTGACCCTACGCGAACTCGCGCGGCAGGCTGACGTCTCCCCGTCCTTCGTGTCGCAGATCGAGAACGGCAAGTCGCAGCCCTCGGTCGCCACCCTCTACACCTTCGCCCAGCTTCTGAACGTGTCGATCGACGAGCTGTTCGATCAGCGCGGAACCGAGGTGGAGCGACCGCCGCTCGTGGAGGGATGGGGTCCCGACGGCGACAAGAACCCGACGAACGCGTGGCATCCCTCTGAGTACGCGAACCGCGTGTCGGTCGTTCATCCCTCGCATCGTTCGCACC
>JALYHS010000030.1 GCA_030776385.1 Actinomycetota bacterium | reverse complement strand
AAGAGCCGCGTTGTCGAGGTGGATGCCGCGATCCCCGACTACCTCGAGAGCACCCGGTTGCTCGCCCCGCATGCCGACTACCTCGTCGTGAACGTCAGCTCGCCGAACACGCCGGGCCTGCGCGGCCTGCAGGAGCTCGACAGGCTCGCGCCGCTGCTCGAGGCCGTGCGCGATGCCGCCGTCGGCGCGAGGGCCGGGGGAGTGCCGGTACTCGTGAAGATCGCTCCCGACCTCAGCGACGAGGAGGTCCTGAAGATCGCCGAACTCGCGGTGCGACTGCGGCTCTCGGGCATCGTGGCGACCAACACGACGCTGTCACGAGCCGGGTTGCAGACCGATCCGGCGGTCGTGGAGGCTGCGGGCGCCGGGGGACTGTCCGGCCCGCCCGTGGCGGCACGCGCCATCGAGGTGCTGCGTCTGCTGCGGGGTGTCGTGCCCGCCGATCTCTGCCTGATTTCGGTCGGCGGTGTCGAATCCGGGGCGGATGTCGCGGCTCGCCTCGCCGCGGGGGCCACCCTCGTGCAGGGCTACACCGCGTTCCTTTACGAGGGCCCGTTCTGGGCCGCCGCGATCAACCGCGACCTCGCGCGGCTCGCCTAGTCCCGCCTGACCCCGCTGGCCCCTCGGATCCCGAGAATCCCGCTTCATTTGCCACAAAACGCTAGTTGCAATGGTCCGTGACTAGCGATTTGTGGCAAATGAAGGGCCGCAGAGGAAGCTCCAGCTCCCGCTCCAGCCGCTAGCTCGGGTACTGCCCGCGCTTGACCTGCGGCTTCGGCAGCCGCATCGGCCGCAGCTGGATGGCGCGCATGAAGGCGTACCAGCGCACGCCCTTGTCCACCCGGTCCTTGCCGCCGAACTTGTCGGCGAGCGCTTTGCTCACGCGGGTACCCAGGTAGAGACCGTCGGCCACGACCAGGATGATGACGCCCCAGACGGCGATGAGCGCGATGCTCGAGAACTGAGCCGGCAGGAAGTAGGTGAGGATGACGATGACCAGAATCGGCATCAGCGCCTCGCCGAGGCTGAAGCGCGCATCGACGAAGTCGCGCACGTAGCGCTTCTGCGGACCCTTGTCGCGCACCGTGAGGTACTTCTCCTCGCCGCGGGCCTGACCGACCCGTGCACGGTCGCGCTGGAGTGCCACCTGCTCGCGCGACTGCCGGGCCGCCAGTTTGCGATCACTCGGAACGAGCGGCTGCTTGCGCGCGGCCTCCTGCTCTTTGCGGGTCGGGGTGGCGCGGCCCTTCGTCGCCGGCGTCTCGGCGATATCCTCGATGGCGGGAGTCGCCTCGGTCTTGGGGGCCACTGCTTTGGGAGTGCGTGCCACGGTGGGGTCCTTGCTCTTGTGTGGTGTTTAGATTACCCGCATGGCTTCCCATCACGCTTCCGAGAACTCGTCATCGTCGACCACTGCTCACGCCGAACTACTCCGCGAGGCCGTGCAGGCGGGGCTGCCGTCGGCGATCGCCGACCTGTCCACTCTGGTCCGCATCCCGTCGGTCTCCTGGGATGGATTCGACCCCGCCCACGTGCGAGCGAGCGCCGAGAAGGTGGCCGAGCTCGCCCGCGCCACCGGCGTGTTCGACAGTGTGGACGTGATCCAGGAGCCGATTCCCGCGGACGCCGTGTCGGGTGCCGGTCAGCTGGGCATGCCCGCGGTGCTCGCGCGCCGCGCCGCCCGCAATGGCAGGCCGACGGTGTTGCTCTACGCGCATCACGACGTCCAGCCGGAGGGCGACGAGGCGCACTGGGAGTCCAAGCCCTTCGAGCCGACGCTGCGTGGCGACCGTCTGTACGGCCGTGGCACCGCGGATGACAAGGCTGGCGCCGTCTCACACATCGCCTCGATACGGGCGCTGAATGCCGTTCTTCGCGCCGAACTCGCGCAGGAGCCGGAGCTCGGCATCGTCCTCTTCGCCGAGGGGGAGGAGGAGTTCGGGTCCCGCTCGCTGCCGACGATCCTCGAGAAGTATCACGAACAGCTCGCCGCGGACGTCATCGTCGTCGCCGACGCCGGCAACTGGGATCTCGAGTCACCGGGGCTCACAGTGGGCCTTCGCGGCGCCGTGGCCTTCAACCTCCGCGTCTCCACGCTCGATCACGCCTCCCACTCGGGTCAGTTCGGCGGGCAGGTCCCGGATGCCATGCTCGCCGCGATCGAACTGCTCGCGACGCTCTGGAAGGAGGACGGCTCGGTCGCGGTCGCCGGTCTCACCTCGCACGACGCCCAGACCCCCGAGTACGACGAGGCGAAACTGCGTGAGGAGACCGGTCTGCTCGACGGTGTCACTCCGATCGGCACTGGCGATATCCTTTCCCGTGCCTGGTATCAGCCCTCGATCACGGTGACCGGGATCGACGCCCCCAGCGTCAAGAACGCCTCCAACACCCTGATCCCCAGCGTTCGGGTGCGGGTCAGCGCCCGCGTCGCCCCCGGGCAGGAGGCTCGCGCGGTGTTCGAGCTGCTCGAGGCCCATCTGCGTGCGCACGCCCCGTTCGGCGCGCATCTCGAGCTGGAGGATCTGGACCTCGGCGAGGCGTTCCTCGTCGACACGAGCGGATGGGCGGCCGGCGACGCCCTCGAGACCATGCAGGAGGCATACGGCGCGCCTGCGGTGGAGATGGGTTCGGGTGGCTCGATCCCGTTCATCGCCGACCTCGTGGCTCGCTATCCCGGCGCGCAGATCCTGATCACCGGCGTGGAGGACCCGGACACGCGGGCTCACAGCCCGAACGAGTCGCTGCACCTGCCGACCTTGCAGCGCGCCATCCTGGCCGAGGCCCTGCTGCTGTCACGGCTGAATTCGCGCACGCTGAAGACGGCGAACGAGCCGTCGGCCGTCGTACACTGATCAACATGTCTGACACGATGATCGCCGACACCGGCACCACCGAGCCGTCCACGCACGGCGTGAAGCTCTCCGACGTCGCCGCCGGGAAGGTCCGCAGCCTGCTCGAGCAGGAGGGTCGCGACGACCTCCGCCTGCGCGTGGCGGTGCAGCCGGGCGGATGCTCCGGCCTCATCTACCAGCTCTACTTCGACGAGCGTCTGCTCGACGGTGACACGACAGCCGACTTCGACGGGGTCGAGGTCGTCGTGGATCAGATGAGTGTCCCTTACCTGGATGGCGCCTCGATCGACTTCGAGGACACCATCCAGAAGCAGGGTTTCACCATCGACAACCCGAACGCCTCCGGATCGTGCGCCTGCGGAGATTCTTTCCATTAACTCGGTCGATTGACACGGCTTCGTGAGGGCCCTCACCGGAAGGTGGGGGCCTTTTGCCGTTGTAG
>JALYHS010000029.1 GCA_030776385.1 Actinomycetota bacterium | reverse complement strand
GGGCCCGGCTCGGTCACAGCAGACGGGCGTTCTGGGCGCGCGCAAGCAGAAGTGTGGCGATTCAGGTTGCCGCGTTCAACGCGTCGATCACTTCGCACATGCAGGGTGCGACGTAGACTCCGGAAATGGGGAGCCCCAGCAGCACGACTGTTGTGGTCGTCGGTGAGGAGGCGGATGCCGCGCTTCACACCCTCGACGGCCTCGCGAATGTCCGCGCCGCCCGCTTGCGGGCCGTGCCCGATGCCGACGCCGCCCGCTGGACGTCGGCAGCTCACACGCCGTACGTCGTCCACGACCGGGATCCGCTCGAGCACGTCGCGGCCGCCTGGGTCGAGTTCTTCGACGACCTCACCACGCTCGGGAGCCTCGAACTCGAGATCGAGCGCGTGCTGCTCGCACTCGGCCGGGACGCGATCTCGATGCCCGACTACTACGTGGTGCTAGCGCCCGAGTCCCTGCCGACCACGTGGAAGCACTGGTGGCTGGGAGTGATGCCGCAGGCCTCGCCAACGCGTGTCATCCCGTGGTCGGACTCCGAGGCGTCGCTCGCGCGCCTGCTGCGCCGCCTTCCCACCGGTCGGCCCTGGCCCGAACCAGCACCCTGGCTGCGCGGCCTCACGCACGCCGTGCCGGATCGTGTCGGCCTCGAGCGCGAACTGCCCGAAGCGGGCTGACGAAAGAACGTGGATCTGAGGGTGTCCGAGTTCAGGACATCGTTGATAGATGAGTCGGGACATCGTTGATAGTCGCGCTCTTCGATGATGTTCCATGTCGAAGGCTCGCGTGATCGTGTTGTCCGTGGTTCATCAGGGTCTGACCAAGGCTGAAGCCGCTCGCAAGTTCGAGGTGTCGTGGCAGTGGGTTCACACTCTCGTGACCCGCTACGAGTCCGGAGGCCTCGACGCGCTCGAGCCGCAGAGTCGGCGACCTCGCACCAGCCCGATCAGCACGAGCGACTCCGTCCGCGCGCGGGTGGTTCAGCTGCGCGTCGAGTTGACCGAGGATGGTCTGGATGCGGGGCCGGTGACGATCGCTTGGCACCTCGACCAAGAAGGCATCCCGGCACCGGCGATTTCGACGATCCGACGCATTCTGTTCAACGCGGGCCTCATCGTTCCCGAACCGAGGAAACGACCACGGTCGTCCTACCTGCGTTTCTCTGCCGAGCAACCCAACGAGACCTGGCAGTCCGACTTCACCCACTGGCCCCTCGCCGACGGCACCGACGTTGAGATCCTGAACTGGCTCGACGACCACTCCCGGCTGCTGCTGTCCTGCACCGCCCACCACCGCGTCACCGGCCCCGACGTCGTCACCACCTTCACCACCGTGATCAACGAATACGGGGCGCCTGCATCCACTTTGACGGACAACGGATCCGTTTACACCTCCCGATTCACCGGCGGACGCAACGCCTTCGAATACGTCCTCGCGACCGCTGGGATCGCTCAAAAGAACGGACATCCCTACCATCCGCAGACCCAGGGCAAGATCGAACGGTTCCACCAGACCCTGAAACTCTGGCTCGGAAAACAACCGCCGGCTGCCACCCTCCACGAACTGCAACAGCAACTCGATCGGTTCCGGGTCACCTACAACGAGCGCCGCCCTCACCGCGCGCTCGGCCGCCGAACACCGCAGCAGGCCTACGACGCGACCATCAAAGCAACTCCGCGAACGGCGCCGCTCGGCACCCACTACCGGGTCCGGATCGACACCGTCGACCGCGACGGGAAAATCACCCTCCGCCGCGCCGGGAAACTCCACCACCTCGGCATCGGCCGCAACCACACCGGCAAAGCCGCCCTGATCCTCGTCGACCAAACCACCGCGACCGTCACCCACCTGACCACCGGCGAGATCCTCAGCCAACACCTCATCGACCCCGACCGCGACTACTGGCGCGACCAAAACAAAGAGCCCGGCCGATGGCCGAGCTCTCCATAAATATCAACGATGACCCGAGTCATCTATCAACGATGTCTCGACTCATCACAAACGTGGATCTGAGGGGATTCGAACCCCTGACCCCCTGCATGCCATGCAGGTGCGCTACCAACTGCGCCACAGACCCGTAACCCGTGCGGGCAACTGAAACAGGTTACTACATCCCCGCGCCGCGCTCCCACCCGCCCCGTGCTGCGGAACCGTCAGACTGGGGGGATGAGCGGCGAACCGATCACCATCTCGATCACGCGCACCGTCGACCCCGACCGCGCGAAGGAGGTCGCCGCGTGGGCGCGGGCCGGCCAGGATCTGCTGAGCGCGAGTCCCGGTTACCTCGGCTCAGGCTGGATCCGCCCCGACCCGTCGAGCCCCGAGTGGCACATGCTGTTCCGGTTCGCGGATGCGGCGAGCCTGGCGTCCTGGGAGGCCTCGCCCGAGCGGGCCTGGTGGGTCGCATCCGCACAGGGCCTCGTCTCGGACTCGCACATGGAGCGACGGACGGGCATCGAGGGCTGGTTCGACGAGCCGTCGAGTGTCGAGGTCATTGAGGCTCACACGCCGTTCGCTCCCCCGCGGTGGAAGCAGATGGTCTCGATCTTCCTGGTCTTCTACCCGCTCAGTCTCGGAGCCAATGCGCTGTGGGGGACGCTGCTTGGGGGCTGGCCGCTCTGGCTGCGGGTGCTGATCTCGGTGCTCAGTGTGACGCCGATCATGACCTACTTCGCGCTGCCGCTCGTCACCCGCGCGCTGCGTCCGTGGCTGCAACGGCGGCCCTCGCCAGCCTCGACCCCGCGCGCCGCCTAGGCTCGAAGGATGGTCACCGTCATCATCCCGTGGCGCGCCGCTCCCAGCCGCGAGGCCGCATACGACTTCGTGGCCGACTGGTACCGGCGAGCGTTGCCGGGCGCGCGCATTCTCCCGATCGATTCGGACGACGAACTGTTCAATCTGGCGCGCTGCCGCAACCTCGGCATCGACCTGATCGAGGACCCGGATGAGGTGGTCGTAATCTCCGATGCCGACACCTTCCCCGAGCCCGAGCCGTTGGGCTCGGCGATCGTGGAGGCCGCGACATCCGGTCTCGTGCACCTGCCGTACAC
>JALYHS010000028.1 GCA_030776385.1 Actinomycetota bacterium | reverse complement strand
CAACTACGGCGTCGCCGGGATCATCGCGCGGGTCGAGGTCGCCCTCGAGCCGCAGCAGCCGTGGTCGGCGCTGTACGCGAGCTTCGACGACTTCCACGACTCGTTCAACCTGATCCGGGCCGTGGCGGCCCTCGAGCCGACCCCGCGCCTGGTGTCGACCGATGTCCCGACGCTGGCCGACGCACTGCCGAGCGACGAGGCGCTGCCGGCGGGTAAGGCGAGCCTGCGCGTCATCCTGGACGACTCGACCATCGAGGCGGCGACCGCGCTGATCGAGGGCGCCGGAGGTCACGTCGAGGCGGTCCGCCCCGGGCTCCAGGCCACCATGAAGCTGTCGATGATGAGCTACAACCATCCGATCGAGTGGCTGCAGAAGGCATACCCCGGTGTCTATTTCCACATCGAGGTCGGCGGCGATGCGCTCGTCGACCGCATCGACGAGGTGCACGAGATCTACCCCGGCGCCATGCTGCATCTCGAGGCGATGGCGCAGGGCGCCCCGGGCGGGATGCTCGCAGCTCCGTACACCGGCGAGGCCGATCTCCTGGCGGGCTTCGAGCGCATGCGCGCGCTCGGTGTGGGCTACCACAACCCGCACCAGTGGTTCGTGGACTACGAGCCCGAGCGCACCGCCGCCCTGGCCGCCACCACCGATCCGCTCGGGCTGCTGAACCCCGGCAAGCTGCAGGAGCCGGATGTCGACACCGGTCGCAAACGATGACATCCGAATGGCAGAACGGCGGGGGCGACACCGTCTTCCGCGACGACTGGCCCGATGAGCCGACCCCGGTGCTCCGCGAGTGGCTGCCGTCGAATGAGGACCTCACCCGGCCCACGATGGTGGTCGCGACCGTCGACGAGACCGGAGCGCCCGACAGCCGCACCCAACTGCTGAGCGCCTGGGATGCCGACGGCTTCTACCTGCACTCCGACTCGCGCGCCCGGAAGATCGTGCAACTCGCCCGCGACCCGCGCATCTCGCTGACCATGCACCTCGGTGCCGACGCCCGGCAGCTCACCGTGCAGGGCGTCGCCGAGGTCGCGGATGCGGACGAACTCGACTGGGCGTTCGCACACCGCTCTCCGTACCTGCAGCAGCTGGCCTGGCAGAACACCGTCGAGTTCGCGAGCCTGCCGAGACTGGATCGGGTGAAGGCCTGGGAGGACTTCTTGGCCGACCACCCCGAGGGCTTCACCCCCCCGCCGACGTGGACTGGGTACCTGGTGCGCCCCACCCGCATCACCTGCTGGGTCGGCAGCACGGTGACCGCGAGCCGCCGGGTCGAGTACTCACGGTCCCGTTCCTCGCTGGTCGAGCCTGTCGAGACCAGCGCCTGGACGGTGACGCAACTTGCCGGCTGAGCTGCTGGCCGACGCGTCGCCGGCGATCGGCTGCCCCAAGCACATGGAGTACGGGCCGTGCGGCGGCGTCGAGTTCGACGGCAATTGCGAGGTCGCGCCGCACCCATGCGTCTTCCTTGGGACGCCGACCGTCCTGTGGCACGGGGTCTCGAATCCGCTGGTTGAGCCTGTCGAAACCGGCCTCGGGGGTGGGGTCTCGAATCCGCTGGTTGAGCCTGTCGAAACCGGCTCATGGGTCTCGACAGGCTCGACCAGCGAAACCGGCTCACGGGTCTCGCCAGGCTCGACCAGCGAGACCGGCTCGCCCGGGGTCTCATCCGGCTCGGCGCGGATGCGCGAGCTGCTGACCACCCGCGCAATCGTCGTGGCGGACTTTCCCGCGGCCGCGCTGTCCGCCGAGTCGATTACCGAGTGTGCCGCGGTGCTCGTCGGCTCCGTGGACGCGGTGCTGGCGGGCGACGCGGGATCTGCGCGCGTGCAGTTCCCTCCCGCGTACCGGGCCCATCTCATCCAGTCGGCCGGTCTCGCCGTGTGGGCCGGTCTCAACTGCCGCGACCGCAACCGGGTCGCGATCGAGGGCGAACTGGCGGCGCTCGCGCACGTCGGGGTTGCGGGCATCCATTCGGTCACCGGCGATCACACGCTGACCGGATCGCGCCCGGATGCCTCCCCCGTCTTCGACCTGGACAGCACCGAACTCGCCGCCCTGGCCGCTGCCGCCGGACTGCTGGTCTCGGTCGCCGAGGCACCCGCGTCACCGCCGGTTGAACGACGGCCCGCGCGGCTGATCGAGAAAGAGCGCGCCGGCGCCGAGATCTGCTTCGTGAACCACGCCGGCGGAGTGGAGCCGGTGCGCGCCTTCATCGGGGCGGCGCGGGCGCTCGGCTCGACGCTCGGGTTCATCCCGTGCATACCGATCGTGATCGACCGCGAGAGTGCGGAGCTGCTGAAGTCGTTCACGACGCTCGTGCTGCCTGCCGGGTATCTCGACGAGATCCTGGCCGCGGAGACGCCCGCCGACATGCGCGCCGCCGGGATCGCGGCCGCCGTTGAGCTCGGCCACGGCTTCCTGGCCATCGACGGGGTCGTCGGCGTGAACCTCAGCGGCGGCAGCACCTCGGATCGCGCGGTCGAGTTCGCGGCGGCGCTTGCGGAGATCGGACGCGCGCTCGCCCCATCCCTGACTCATCGC
>JALYHS010000027.1 GCA_030776385.1 Actinomycetota bacterium | reverse complement strand
ACTCCTCCTGATCCGAACCCTGATCGGCGTCGCCGTGCTCATGGCGGTGACGTTCGGTGTGCTGACGGCGGTCCGCGCACCGCATCCGGTCGCCCCGCTCGGCGCCATCCTGCGCGGACTGGTGCAGTTGGCGATCATCAGCGTGATCCTGACCGGCGTGATCACGAATCCGGTCTGGGTCGGCCTGGCGCTGCTGGTCATGTTCTCGGTGGCGACGATGACCGCGACCCGACGGATCGGGTGGAGCCGCTCCCATCTCACGATGACGGTGCTCGCCATGGCGGCAGGTGTGCTCGTGACGCTCGGCATCGTCTTCGCGACCGGCACCATCGACTTCACGGCGCGCTACGCCCTCGCCATCGGAGGAATCGTGATCGGCAACTCCATGTCGATCGCGACCATCGGCGGTCGGCGCCTGCTCGAGTCGGTCGATGACCGTTGGGACGACGTCGAAGGCTGGCTCGCCCTCGGCGCGACCCCGCGCCAGTCGACAGCGGCCCTGGCGAAGCAGGCCATCTACTCGGCGCTCATCCCGACCACGGACCAGACGAGGACGACCGGTCTCGTGACGCTCCCCGGCGCGTTCGTCGGCGCGATCTTCGGTGGGGTCTCGCCGCTCGAGGCCGGGCGATTCCAGATCGTCGTGCTGGCCGCGATCATGGCTGCCGGGGCGATCACCGCCTCGCTGCTGGTCTCCTCGGTCGCGCCGCTCCGCCAGCGGCCGGCCAAGCTCAGCTAGGCGCGGAAGCCGGACTGCGAGACCGGGCGGACGGCGTCCCTCAGCGTGGGTCCCTCGCGTCGACTCCGTCGAAGGTCAGGGGGTAGTTGCCGAGCCACGTCCAGCGATCGACCGGCCAGGTGATCACGAAGGCCTTGCCGACGACATCCGAAATCGGCACGAAGCCCTTCGTCGGCAGGGACTGGTGGTACCGCGAATCCTCCGAGTTGTTGCGGTTGTCGCCCATGACCCAAAGCTCGCCCTTCGGCACGGTGACGTCGAAGTCAACATACGACGCGCGCGTGACCCCGGCAGGCAGGTGCACGTACGGCTCGTCGATCGGGATGCCGTTGACCGTCATCCGCCCATCCGCGGTGCAGCAGGCGACATGGTCTCCCGGCACGCCGATGACGCGCTTGATGAGGTGGTCGTTGCTGGCGGAGGCGGTGAGGCCGATGAAGTCCAGCGCGCTCTCGATGACTCCAGCCAGCCCGGTCGCGCGCGGCGCGGTCGGTTGGTCGTTCAGCCACCCACCCGGGTCGGTGAACACGATCACATCGCCGCGCTGCACGGGCATCAGCCGGGGCTCGAGCTCGTTCACGAGCACCCGATCGTTGACCATCAGCGTGTTCTGCATCGACTCCGAGGGGATGTAGAACGAGCGCACCAGAAAGGTCTTGATGCCGAAGGAGATGAGGATCGCCGCGAGCAGGATGAACAGGATGTCGCGGGCGAACAGCAGGGCGGAGCGCGAACGGCGCCGGGGTGGGGCGTCGGTCGGGGCGTCGGTCGGGGCGTCGGTGGGGGCGTCGGTGGGCTCGGCTCGGGGCTCGGCCGGCTCGGCATGCGGAGATTCCACGCCCGGACAGTATCAGCCCCGTCCGTCCGCCCGCCGAGTGCGCAAGCCCCAGAGGCTTCCCCCAGAATGGAACCGTGCGTCTGGCGATCCTCGGAGCGGTCCTCCTGATCCTGGGTGTGCTGGCGATCGCGACGGGCATCCTGCCACCCGCGGATGCGGCGGCCGTCGGCGAGCGCGTCTGGCCGATCCTGCTCTTCGCCGTTGCCATCACGGTGGTGGCCGAGCTGGCCGCGGAGGCGGGTGTGTTCGCGGCTGTCGCGCAGCGCACCGCCCGGGCCGCGGGTGGCCGCGCCTGGGTGCTGTGGCTGTTCGTGGTCCTACTTGCCGTCGTCAGCACCGCCTTCCTCAGCCTCGACACCACGGCGGTCCTGCTGACACCCGTCGTCGTGCTGGTGGCTCGGGCGAACGGTCTGCCTCCTCTCCCGTTCGCGCTCACGACCGTGTGGCTCGCCAACACGGCCTCGCTGATCCTGCCCGTCTCGAACCTGACGAACCTGCTTGCACTGCACGCCCTCGGCTTCTCGGACCCCGGGCGATTCGTCGCCCTGATGGCGGTGCCCGCGGTCATCGCCATCGTCGTACCCTGCGTCATCCTGTTCCTCGTCTACCGACAATCCTTCGCCGCGCGTTTCGAGCCGCGCCCGGCCACACCGCCCGCTGACCGGCTGCTGTTCTGGATCAGCTCGGGCATCCTGCTCGTCCTCCTACCGCTGCTGGTCACAGGCATTCCCGTGTGGATCCCGGCGAGCGCCGCCGCGCTGCTGCTCGCCGTCGTGTTCGCGTTCCGGCGGCGGAGCGCCCTGCGGTTCGGTCTGCTGCCCTGGCAGCTGGTGGTCTTCGCCTGCGGGCTCTTCCTCGTGGTCGAGGCCGGCCACTCGCTGGGGTTGACGGTGCTGCTCAGCCAGGCCGCGGGATCCGGGACCGACCTCGGCGCCCTGCTGCGACTCTCGGTTAGCGGGATGCTGGGCGCCAACGTCGTCGACAACCTCCCCGCCTACCTCGCGCTCGAGCCCGTCGCAGCGTCGTCGGCGAGCACCGCGCCCGTGCGCCTGGCGGCGCTGCTCATCGGGGTCAACGCCGGACCGTTGATCACGCCCTGGGCGTCCCTCGCCACCCTGCTCTGGCACTCGCGGCTGCAGACCCTCGGCGTCGAGGTGCGCTGGTCGCGCTACCTGCTGCTGGGCTTCGTGGTGGCGCCGCTCACGGTGGTACTCGCGACGATCGGGCTCGCGCTGGCGCGGTAGGAGGGGGGAGCCTTGGCTCTCGCGACTACGCACGTCTTCTCCTCCACAGGCACGATTCCTTGAAGATCTTCTACTTTCGAACATGTGTTCGATGCGGGAGAATGGGGTCATGGCTCCCCCCGGCTCGCTTCTCGACTCGCCGCTCTCCGAGGCGACGCGTGCCCTGGAGACGATCCGATTGGACGGCCTCCACGGCCTTGCCGACGCGGAGTTACTGCAGCTGATTGGAGAATCGGCCCAGCACGAGCGCCTCGCCCGGGCGCATTCGGCGACGCTCGCCGGAGAGCTGCTCCGTCGGTCCGCGCCCGAGCTCGGCCATGACGGGCTCGCCCAGAGGCTCGGCCATCGCACCCCGCAGAAGCTGATCCAGGCGACCACTGGGTCCACGGGGCGGGAGGCGGAGCAGGCCGTGCGGGTGGGAGGTCTGGCCCAGACGCATCCCTGGTTGAGATCGATCCTCGTCGCGGTCGCCGACGGGTCCCTGTCGACCGACGCTGCTGACGCGATCCGGGCAGGGCTCGGGGCACCGGGCGACGGTGTGTCGGCCGAGCTACTCTCGGATGCAGCTGTGCAGCTCGGTTCGGACGCGGTATCGCTCGATGCCGACCGCGTGTTCACGCGGGCGCGTGAGCTGCGTGACGAGCTCGACGCCGTGGGCATTGTCGACCGGGAGCGTGCGGCGTACGACGCGCGGGAGCTCCGGTTTCAAAGGC
>JALYHS010000026.1 GCA_030776385.1 Actinomycetota bacterium | reverse complement strand
GAACAGCAGGGCGCCGACGATCAGCGAAATCAGGTAGCCGCCGATGAGGTACGAGATGACATTCGAGTCGAGGCCCAGGCCGTATCCGGCCGTTGCGGGATCCGCGGCGGCGAACGTCGAGAGCGGGATCTGCGCGCCCAACACGCTGATGCCGAACAGGCCGGCCGTCAACTGAACCGGCCACATGTTCGGCTTAGCGAGCACGCGCAGATCGATCGCGGGATCCGGATGCCGCTTCTCCTGCCGCGCGAACGGGATGAAGATCAGCAGCCCCACGACGATCGGCACCCACACCGTCCAGCTTCCGGGCCCGTTGAGCCGGAGGAAGGTGAGCCCGCCGGTGATGAACAACAGAGCGACCGTGAGAAGGACGAATCCGCCGCCGTCGAGCTTGCGGCCCGGGATCGGCGTCGACTCCGGCACGCCGAACAGGATTGCAAAGAACACCAGCGACACGCAGATCGCCGGCACGGCCAGTGTCACCGGGAAGTTCTCACCGGTTCCCGTGAAGACACGGCTGCCGGCGAGAGCGCCGATGATCGCACCCGCCTCGAGGGCGACGACCAGGAAGCCCGCCGCGCGTCGAGTGGTCGAGGCGCCTGTGCCGCTCCGACGTCCGCGATCGAAGATCAGCGCCACCTCGAGCGGCAGCCACACCACGTAGAACCCCTGCAACGCGAAGGCGACGATGTAGCCGGCGAAGCCGTTCGAGGCGACCATTCCCCAACTCGCCAGAGCGGTCACCGCCGTCGACACCAGCAGAATCCGCTTGTGGCCGAACATGTCGCCGAGCTTCGCCAGCACCGGGACGACGAGCGCCGAGAGGAGGAGCTGGGCGGCCTCCGTCCAGTTGTAGTCGGCGGCATCCACCCCGAGGTGGGCGGCGATCTTGCTGGCCAGTGGGACGTAATACCCCTGCAGGATGCCACTGGTGAGCTCGACCAGGAACAGGAAGCCCACGAGGCCGAACGTCACCGTTCGAAGGGAGCCGCGATCCGTCGCCATTCTCGGATGCTAGCGGGGGCTGAGGTGAAGCGCGGCGACTCGCGGCGGCCCGCCGCTGGGCTACCGTTGGTCGCGTGAGCGACGAGCGCGAGATTCTGACATATGAGCTGTTCGGAACGGCGGCCCGCGAACTCGCCACGACCATCGCGGCCGACAACTTCCGTCCGGACGCGGTCATCGGCATCGCGCGCGGCGGCCTCCCGCTGGCGGGGGCGCTCGGCTACGCCCTCGACATCAAGATGCTCGGCAGCCTGAACGTCGAGTTCTACACGGGAGTCGGCACAACCCTGGACGTGCCGATCGTGCTTCCGCCGACCCTCGACCAGGACTCGCTCGCGGGCAAGAGCATCCTGCTCGTTGACGACGTGGCCGACTCCGGCCGCACCCTCAAGCTGGTCGTCCAACTGCTCCGAGGACGCGGAAGCGAGGTGCGAACGGTCTGCCTGTACAGCAAGCCGACCACCGTCGAGGAGCCGACATACGTGTGGAAGAGGACCTCCCGCTGGATCATGTTCCCGTGGAGCTCGCAGGGCCCCGTCGCCTACCCGGAGGGCGCGGCTCACGGCTACGCCGGGCAGTGAGCCTGCGCCCGATCAGCGAACCTTCATGAGCCCGCGTCCGCTCGCCGAACTGGTCGACCCGGGCTGGGCGGCCGCCCTCGAGCCGGTCGCCCCCGAGATCGCTCGGATGGGCGACTTCCTGCGCGCGGAGGTCGCGGCCGGTCGTCCGTACCTTCCGGCGGGCGACCGGGTGCTCCGCGTCTTCGAGGCGCCTCTTGCTCGGGTGCGGGTGCTGATCGTCGGGCAGGATCCGTATCCGACGCCAGGGCATCCTGTCGGTCTGTCGTTCTCGGTCGACCCGAGCGTTCGGCCCGTGCCGCGCAGCCTGCAGAACATCTTCACGGAACTGCACGACGACCTGGGCGTGCCGACTCCTGCCGACGGTGACCTCACGCCATGGGCGCAGCAGGGCGTCATGCTGCTCAACCGGGTGCTCACGGTGCGCTCCGGTGTCTCCGGCTCGCATCGCGGCAGGGGCTGGGAGGCGGTGACCGAGCACGCCATCCGCTCGCTGGTGGCGCGCGGCGAGCCGCTGGTCGCGATCCTCTGGGGGAGGGATGCCGGGACCCTGCGACCGTTACTCGGTGACACCCCGATCCTCGCGTCGGCGCATCCGAGTCCGCTGTCGGCGAGCGGCGGATTCTTCGGCTCGCGCCCCTTCAGCCGTGCCAACGAGCTGCTCGTCGATGCGGGTGCCACGCCGGTCGACTGGAACCTGGGGGGCATCGCTCCGCGGACGTAGAATCGGGCCAACCTGAACGGGCGAGGAGCGACGGCGACCGGCCCGGAGCGACAGGAAGCGACAGGAAGCGACAGGAAGCTGCTCATGCTCGAAGAGGAATACAACCCGCGCCGTCAACTGCCTCCGCGACTTCGACCCGCACCTCCCGTCGAGCCCGCCTTCGCCTTCGAGATCCGCTCGGCGACGAGCCGCGACATCCCGGACATGCTCGAGATCTACAACCACTACGTGGCCAACAGCACGGTGACGTTCGATGAGGATGCGCTGACCCTCAAGGAGATGCGAAGCAAGTTCCGGCACGTGGTCGATGACCTGAAGTATCCGTGGCTCGTGGCCGTCTCACCGTCGGGAATGATCTTCGGCTACACCTACGTGACGCCCTGGAAGCAGAAAGCCGCGTACCGGTTCACGGTCGAGAACTCGATCTACCTCAGCCCGGCCGCCACCGGCAAGGGAATCGGCAAGGCGTTGATGGCGCAGATGCTCGACGAGGCGGCCCAGGCGGGCATCAAGGAAGTCATCGCGGTCATCGCCGACCGCGGGGCGGATGCCTCGATCGGAATGCACAAGAAGTTCGGCTTCACCGAGATCGGTCGCATGGGCAGGGTCGGCTTCAAGTTCGGCCGGTGGCTGGGCACGGTGCTGATGCAGAAGAGCTTGAAGAAGCCGAGGAAGGCCAAGGGATGACCGGGCAGACCTCCGGAGGCCCGGTTCTGCAGCTGCGTCTGGTGCTGGAGACCGAGGACCTGGATGCCGCGCTCGCCTTCTACCGTGACGCCCTCGGCCTGCCCGAACTCAAGTCCTACTCCGGCGACGGCGGAGCGAGGGTGGCGATCCTCGGGATCCCCACGGCGACGCTCGAGCTGGCCAACCCCGCCCAGGTGGCGATGATCGACGAGGTCGAAGTCGGACGGGCGGTCGCGCATCCGTTCCCGTTCACCGTGCGCGTCGCCTTCGAGGTCGCGGATGCTGCGGCCTCGACCACCGCGCTGGTGTCGGCCGGAGCCGATCCGGTTGCCCCGCCCACACGCACCCCGTGGAACTCGCTCAACGCCCGGATCGAAGCGCCGGGCGGGATGCAACTGACGGTGTTCCAGGAGCTCGGCGAGCGCGCGACCGAGGCCTAGTCCAGCCGCAGCACCAGCTCGTCGATCTGCACCCCGAGACGCGAAGAAAGCACGCGCGTGGTGGCGATCATGCCGAATCCGGCGTGCTCGAGCACCCGTCGTGAGGCCCTGTTGGCGCGTGCGACGCGCCCCCAGAGCGGCCGCTCGGTCAGTTCGCTCAGAAAAAGCCGCAACGCTTCGGTGGCGATCCCGCGGCCCCACAGTTCGCGCGCGATCCAGTAGCCGACCTGACGCTCGCCATCGAGGAGGAAGCTCACCACGTAGCCCCCGAACGCGCCGTCGACCTCGATCGTCCGGCGCACCACCGTGGCGTCAGCGCGCAGCCGCTGCCAGTGCTCCTGGAATCCGGCCAGGTCTCCCGGCATGCGCGGCAGCAGCGCGATCATGTCTGCGCCCACCACATCGGACTCCAGCTCGAAGATGGCCTCGAAGTCCCGATCCTCCGTCGGGCGCAGCGAGACGGCGGTCATAGCGACGAAGTTACCGCCGTCCTGACCGCCGTCGCTGCTGCCTCGCTCAGGCCCGCGCGGTCGCCCGTCGTCGCCGACCACGCCGACGACGAGTCGCGATGTGCCGGTGCTGCGCCGTACTACGCACGGAACGCGACTCCTCGGCGCCGGATGCGGAGCGCGCCTAGGGTGAACCTGTGTCCGAACTGCATGAGCTGACCGCCCTCGAGCAGCTCGATCGGTTGCGGCGCGGCGAGTTCAGCCCGCGCGAACTGGTCGATCACTACCTGGCCCGGATCGAGCGGCTCGACGGTGAGTTGGGCGCCTTCGTGGAGGTCACCGCGGCGGCGGCGCGAGAACGGGCGGATGCTGTTGCCGAGTCGGCCCGGTCGCTCGCCCTCTGGGGGCTGCCGCTGGCCGACAAGGACCTCGTCGAGCGCGCGGGTGTGCCGACTCGCTTCGGATCGCGCGCGTTCGCTGATTACGTCCCGGAGAGGTCCGACGAACTTGTCGAGGTGCTCGACGCGGCGGGCGCGATCAGCCTCGGCAAGACGAATACGCCCGAGTTCGGGATGCCGAGCTACACCGAGCCGCTCGCCGGCCGCCCGGCGCGCACGCCGTACGACCTCACCCGCGGAGCTGGCGGCTCGAGCGGTGGGG
>JALYHS010000025.1 GCA_030776385.1 Actinomycetota bacterium | reverse complement strand
AGTATGCATCGAGCTGGTCGAGCGAATCCTCCGGCCGCTCGACCGCGTGCGCGATGACCGCGCGGCGCGGAGCTGCTGTCGGCTGCCACGCCTCCGGCTCCCAGGCCTTCGACCGCAGGAACGCCTTGGAACAGTGGAAGAAGACCTCGTCGACGTCGACCAACACGGCGAGTTCGGGCCGATTGCCGCGCACGATCATGTCGTCGAAGAAGTCCGCGTCGCGCACGAGGGTCGCGCGGCCGTTGATCCGCAGGGTGTCTCCGCGTCCGGGGATGAGGAACACGAGCCCGATGTGAGGGTCGGCGAGCAGGTTGTGGAAGCCGTCGACGCGCCGATTGCCCGGACGGTCCGGGATGACGAGGGTGGTGGCATCCAGGACCTTGACGAACCCCGCCGGGTCGCCCTTCGGTGACACGTCGAGGTTGCCGCGCTCGTCGCTCGTCGCCATGAACAGGAGGGATGCCGCAGCCAGCCACTCGCGGTCGACCTCGGCGAGCTCTGCCCGCACCTTGTCGGCGGCGCGCTGCGTGGGCGTTCCGATGATGCTCTCGAGTTCCTCGACGGACTGAATGGCGATCATGCCCCCATCCTGCACCCGGAGAAGCGCCACGGCGACCGGTGGGGCTCAGGTGCCGCCGAAGAAGCAGCTCAGCCCGTTGTCGGTCTGGACCGTACTCGGCCAGGTGCCCGCGAAGACACTGCCGCTCGCTGCGGATCCCAGCTGGATGGTGCACTTGCTGAGCACGACATCCGTGGCGGCCGGGCTTGCACCCGCGCTCGGATCGGTCGGGATTGCAAAGCCGTAGCGGTAGATGCCCCAGCCGCCGTTGGTGTCCGGGCTGGCCCCGCCGACCGGGGACACGGCTCGTGTGGAACCGGGAATCGACGGAAGCGCGCTGGCGCAGTACGCCTGGAACGGACGCTGGTCGCCCGTCCACACCGGGTAGCCTGCCATGTCTGCCGAGATCAGGTTGCCGGAGTTCCAGGTGCCGGCGGTGACCGTCGTCGTCACCTGCGCGACGAGGAACTTCGTGTTGGTGAAGGCGTTGCGCCAGCTGTCGCACTCGGTGTCGAGCAGGGTCTCGTCCGCTGCCTGCGTCGTCGTGGCCGTGACAGGTGCGTGCACAGTCTCGGTGAGATGCGCGGTCGCCCCGCCCGGTGCCGTGGCGACGACGCTGATCTGGAACAGCACATCGGCGGCCAGCGGCGGCAGGGTCGGGGTCGGGGTGGGGGTCGGCGTGTTCGCCGCGCGACCGGTGGGCGACGGTGTCGTACTGGCGGATGGATGCGGCGCACACCCCGTCAGCGTGACGGCCACCGTCAGCAGTGCCGCCACGGCGACGGCCCGCTCGAGCACGGAACGCGGCACGGTGCCCCCTGGAGTCGCGGTGCGGATCTCAGCGTCCGCAGTGAGCAGAACGGTATCAGGCGCAGTGCCTATTGTGCGCCGCCGCTGCTGCGGCGATCGACTCACGACTCGCGCTTCGCGCCCTCAGACGGGCGGACCGTGAAGGTCTCCGGCACGCCGAAGCCGTGCTCGGCGAATGCGCCGTCCACGGCGACCTGCAGTCGCGAGACACCGTCGATCGGGACGAGGGCGATCGCGGCCCCGCCGAACCCGCCGCCGGTCATCCGAGCCCCGATGGCGCCGTTCTCGAGTGCGGTTTCGACGGCGAGGTCGAGCTCGGGGATGGACACCTCGAAATCGTCCCGCAGGGAGCGGTGGGAGGCGTCGAGAAGGGCGCCGATGGCGACCGGGCCCTCCGACTCGAGCAGGGCGACGGTGTCGAGCACTCGTTGGTTCTCGGTGACGATGTGGCGCACGCGGCGGAAGGTGACGTCATCCAGGATGCGGCCGGCCCGATCCAATTCGTCGACGCCGATCTCGCGCAGGGTCTCGACGCCGAGGGCGGCGGCGCCCGCCTCGCAGGACGCGCGGCGCTCGCCGTAGCCGCCGGTGGAGTGCTCGTGCTTCACGCCGGTGTCCATCACGAGGATGGTCAGTCCGGCGGCGTCGAATCCGAGCGGCACGACCTCGGACTCGAGGCTGCGGCAGTCGAGGAAGACGGCGGCGTCGCGCTGCCCGAGCAGGGATGCCG
>JALYHS010000024.1 GCA_030776385.1 Actinomycetota bacterium | reverse complement strand
CATCGGGTCGGAGCCGCGGATGCGATATGGATTTACGGTCGACTATCGGCCGAACCGCGACCCAGCTGGACTGGCTGAGACCGTCCGCCGCCTGCACCTCACAGACATTCAGTTCTACGACTGGGCCTACAGGCACGCAGAGCTGCTCGGCGGGGGGGAGATCTACGATGACGCCCTGGGCCAACCTGTCTCCTTGGACACCGTCCGCGAGCTGGTTCGAGTAGTCAACGCCGCCGGGGCTCGGGCGCTCGGCTACGCGGCGGTCTACGCCGTCGGACCGGAAGAGTGGGACGGATGGAAGCACGACGCCCTGCTAACGGCGAGCGGTGAACCATACGGACTCGGCGATTTCCTGTTCCTCGTCGACCCCGCCGCGGTGGACTGGTTGGCGAGTTTCACCGGGCAGTTGGTGGCGTCGATCGCCTCGGTCGGGTTCGACGGGTTTCACTTGGACCAATACGGCTACCCGAAGCGCGCTACTGGACCCGACGGATCTTGTGTGGATGTCGCCGAATCCTTCGTCGACCTCATCTCGGCGTCGCGCGCCGCCGCTCCTGAATCCCGGCTGGTCTTCAACAACGTGAACGACTTCCCGACGTGGCGCACCGCCGCCGCGCCCCAGGACGCGCTCTACATCGAGGTGTGGCATCCGCATGACACCCTCGACGACCTCGCGCGCGTCGTCACCCGAGCGCGGGCGGTCGGCGGATCGCTGCCGGTCGTCATCGCCGCATACCAGCTCATCTACGACTCGGTCCCGGCACCCGTCGCAGATCGATCGACCGCGCTGACGATGGCGACCCTTTTCTCGCACGGCGCAACCCACCTGCTGGCGGGCGAGGCCGACCGCATCCTCGTCGACCCCTACTACGTGCGGAATCATCCGGTCGCGTCGTCCACGTCAGCACTTCTCACTCGCTGGTACGACTTCCTCGTCGAGCACGACGCTCTTCTTGTCGATTCGGGAATCGTCGACGTCACGGGCAGCATGGCGGGCGACTACAACGGCGACTGCCTGGTCGGATTCGATGCCGCGACGATCTCGACAAACGCTTCGCCGGGTTCTATCTGGCAGCGCGTCACGCAGGTCGGCGACGGGCTGGTCGTTCACCTGATCAACCTCATCGGACAACCCGACAGCCTCTGGGATGCCGAAAGATCTGAGCCGAAACACCCCGGTTCGGGCGAATTGCGGCTCCGTCTCGATGGCCCTGGCCCGATCCGGGTGCGAGCAGCCGACCCAGACGGAACGCCACGTCTCGCCGAGCTCGATGTCGTCCGAGACGGCGACTTCGCCAGGGTCGTTCTTCCGGACTTCGTGACCTGGCTTGTCATCCACATCACACAGGACAACGGATCGGAGGCGTCGCGATGACCGATGCGATCACCCTCACGGCGGGCGCAGGACTTGCAGAATCTGCGGCATGGTGGGCGTCGGCCGTGGTCTACCAGATCTATCCCCGAAGCTTCGCCGACTCGAACGGCGACGGCATCGGCGACCTCCGCGGCATCCTGAATCATGTTGACCATCTCGTCGACCTCGGAATCGATGTCGTCTGGCTTTCGCCGATCTACGCCTCGCCCGGCGATGACAACGGCTACGACATCAGCGACTATCAGTCAATCGATCCCGCCTTCGGCACACTCGAGGACCTCGATGTTCTGACTGAGGAACTGCATCGACGCGGGATCAAACTCGTCATGGACCTCGTCGTCAATCACACCTCGGATGAGCATCCCTGGTTCGTTGAATCGTCCTTCGCGGTGGACTCTCCGAAGCGGGACTGGTACTGGTGGAGGCCACCTCGACCGGGGTTTCACGCGGGTGCTCCCGGCGCGGAACCCACGAACTGGGAGTCGTTCTTCTCCGGCTCCGCGTGGGCTCTCGACGTGACGTCGGAGGAGTACTACCTGCATCTCTTCTCACGGAAGCAGCCCGACCTGAACTGGGAGAACCCGCAGGTCCGGGCGGCGGTCTACGAGATGATGCGCTGGTGGCTCGACCGCGGTGTCGACGGTTTCCGCATGGACGTGATCAACCTCATCTCGAAGGACGTCTCCCTCCCCGACGGTCAGGTCGACCCCGGTCGTCGTTGGGGGGACGGGTTCCCGTTCTACGCGAGCGGTCCCCGCATCCATGAGTTCCTGCAGGAGATGCACCGTGAGGTCTTCGGCGATCGAGAAGGCGAGTACCTCACCGTTGGGGAGATGCCGGGCGTGACGGTCGAGGACGCTCGGCTGTTTACCGATCCGCTCCGGCGAGAGCTCGACATGGTCTTCCAGTTCGAGCATGTCGGCCTCGACCACGGACCTTCGGGCAAGTTCGACCCTCGACTGCTGAGCCTGCGCGAGCTCAAGGAGTCGTTCCTCCGCTGGCAGAACGGTCTGTCGGATGTCGGCTGGAACAGCCTCTACTGGAACAACCACGATCAGCCCCGCGCTGTCAGTCGGTTTGGAAACGACGCAGAGCACTGGCGGCACTCCGCCAAACTGCTCGCCGCAGTACTTCACCTCCAGCGCGGTACGCCGTTCATCTTTCAGGGTGAGGAACTCGGAATGACGAATGCGGACTTCGCGACGATCGGCGACATTCGCGATATCGAGTCGCTCAACTTCTTCGACGAGGCGACCCTGACCGGGAGAGTCGAGGAGGAAGTGGCGCTCGAAGGCATCCGTCACTCGGGGCGTGACAACGCACGCACGCCAATGCAGTGGACCGCCGACCGTCACGCCGGCTTCACGAGCGGCAAGCCCTGGATCGCGGCGAATACCAACGCCCACCGGGTCAACGCGAGCGACCAGCGCGCGGATCCCGACTCGATCTTCGCTTTCTACCGTGCGCTGATTCGACTCCGTCACTCGGACCCAGTCGTTGTGCACGGCGACTTCACAATGCTCGCGGTGGAAGATCCACAACTTTTCGCTTACCAACGACGTTTCGACGGGACGGCGATCCTTGTGCTCGCCTCCTTCGGAGATGGCTTGATCGAACCCAGGTCTCTCGTGGGCGGTGATCAGGTCGAGGCCGAGTGGGCAGAGGCAACCCTGATTCTCGGCAACTACGAATCGCCTTCCGGGGGTGCACTCGCCCCGCTACGACCGTGGGAGGTGAGAGTGCTCCGAGTAGGGAGCCGAGCTCGAGAGGACTGCATTCCAGGAACTGTTGAAGGTTGAGATGGCTTCTGACCTGCAGTGATTGTCAAAAAATCGCGGTCGCACTCGTCGCGGCCCATTCCTCGGTCATGGGTACAGCTGCGCGAGGGATCGCCGCCCAGTGACCTTGCGGCTCCGATCACGGGATCGTCACCGGAGCCGAGGCGAGTGTCGTTGATCGGCCGAAGAGTGCGTTCTGTGGGACCGAATACACATCGTTGAAGATGGTCGACCACACGTCGCGCTCGTCGATCTGCGTGTTCGTCCAGTCGTTGATGTCTGTGCTGGGATTCATTGTCCCGAGCATCGTGGGGAGCTTCATTGCGTTGCTGAGGACGATCATTCCTCCGGCCAGGCCGTGATCGGTCCCGCCGCTTCCGTTGACAACGTCGGTGCGCCCGAACTCGGAGAAGACCACGACGGTGAGTTTGGTTTTGGCACTCTCCGCCGAGTAGAACTGGGCCAAGTTGGTGAAGAGATCCTTTGCGAGTGGGTCGAATCGAGCAGCCTCGCCGGCGTGATCGTCGTAGTTGCCGGTCGCTGACAGATAGTAGGTGTTTCCGACGTCGCCGTTGATGAGTCCTTCGAGAGTCGCGAACTGCTGTGACGTGGTCGCGGCTCCCGGTCCGCTCGCCGACTTGCCGACTTTCGAGGGTGTGTTACTCGCGCGCGCAAGAGTATTCAAGAACATGGCTTGCCCGAAGTCCTGCGACAGGGCTGTGGGGTACCGGCGGGATGTCATCATCGCGGTGAAGGCTGCTTCGACCGGCAAAACCGGTTGCCTGGCGTCTCCGGCAGGAAAGAGTCCTTGATTACTGGTGCCGATCTGCAGACTCGATGTGCCGCTCATCATGATCGGCGGGGTCGGCGACAAGGAGACCAGTACTCGACTCGGATCGTGTTTCTGCAGGTTCGCGAGTACTCCGTCGCCGGCCAACCCCGTTTCCATCTGCCGGGAAGCAATGTCGTGCGCTCGAATCTGCCCAGGAAGTCCAACGGCATTGATGAAGGACGCTTGGCCTGCCTGGACGATCGGTTGCAGCGAGGAAGCCACATTGTTGAGAACGTAGCCGGCCCCCAGGGGGCTGCTTTGAGCCGGAGTGAGGGCGAGCGAGCCCCGATCCTTGGCGTAGGCAGGGTCGGAGACATTCGCGACAAGCTGCTGGTAATCCATGCCACCGCGGAGGCGCACGACGACCAGCTTGGATGCGGCCCCGGATGCGGTTTCGTTCGTCTTCGTCGATGGGGAGCCCTCCAGGTTTCCGCTTTCGGTGAGGAACTCGGGCTGGTCGAGCATGAGGGAAGTCGCATCCATCAGATGCACGTCGGACAGGTCGGTACCGAGGTAGGCGACCAGTTGCTTCTGAGTGTCGTGCGGAAGTGCGCCGCTGGCATACAGCCGGCTGCTGAGCGCGGTGATGAACTGGTCTGCCGTGTGCGAAGCACTCTTCGCGGCGGCGACGGCCGGTGGAAGCTGTCCGGGAGTTCCCGGATGCAGAAGTTGGTAGGTGGTGTGGACCCAGTTCTCGAGGATGGAGCCGGAATAGAAGAGCGGGTTGCTGTTGAACCCGGCGCGACCGAACACGCTGCCCGGCAGGTACGGCGTGAAGTTCAAGTCGACGAGAAGCTTTGCCGTGGGGACGGTGGCGTAGTCGTTTCTTCCGTAGAGGTCCGAGTAGTAGCTCGCGACGAGCTCCAACGGGGTCTTGTAGCGGTCCGCTTGCATGTACTGCTGCCGGAACATGATGTCCGAGCCGAGAAGCCATTTGAGCGACGGCAAGATCTCGAAGTGGTTCTGCAGAATGACGCTCGCGAAGGAGTTGAGATCCGAGTTCGAGGGCGTGTCCGACAGGTAGTAGTGCATCAGCTTGCTGGCAAGAAATTCGGCGATCTGCGGTGAGCGTTTTGCGGCGATGTACTGGATCGTTCCCGACGGATCGTTAAATGACGAGCCGAGGAATGTCTTGGTTCCGCTGAAGTGCTGAGCCGGGTTGAAGGTGACCTGATGATCCACCGTTGCCCGGTATCCGGTCAGAATGTAGGAGAGGCTGCTGACATCCTCCTCGGAGTAGTTCGGACGAGCGTTTGAGGTGTCGGTGGGGGAGTACGCGCCCATCATGAAGAGCTGCATCAGCTCTCTGGCGAAGTTCTCGTTCGGACTTGCCGCCTTCGATTGCGTGAGATTCAAATACCGATCAAGTGCATAGTTGCCCTGCACCTTTTGCAGGAGGGTGAGGTAACTGCCTTCTGCTCCTTGGTAAAGCAGGTTGTGCAAGGTATCGACATCGGCGTAGGTGATCCCCTCGTCCTTGTCTTGCGCATCGACGGAGAAGATGTTCTCCCAGAGGTAGTACAGCTTCAGCTGCGCCTGTTCCGGGTCATGCGCCAAACGGTAGGCGTACGAGGTGTCGTCGAACGCTGCAGTGGTCGGATAGTTCTTCGCGGTTCTCTGGAAAGAAGCCAGAGCCGCCTGATAACTTTTCACTTCCGCCGACGGCGCCGCCGCAAACAACTCGTTGACGGCATCCGCCGCGGTGGGCGCCTGGGCCAGCGTCGCGATCTGAGCCGCACTCGGGGCCAGCAGGATTCGCTGAGCAAGATATTCGGCCTTCACGACGCCAATCCCGGATGTCGCGAAGCGGTCATAGAGGACGTACCCGGCACCCAGAACAGCCGCGATTGCCAGACTCGAGATCGCACCCCGGAGAAGTCGCTTGCTCACCATGCTCTGACGATCTCGCACCCGGTCAACGATCGTGTTATCGCAATGTACGGATCACGTTAGGACGGATGACGGTTGAAGGTCCCTCCGCTAAGCCAAACGACCCGTCGGACGGAAGGTTCCTCTAGTCGGGCTGTTCGATGAGGGCCCAGGAACCCCGCTCTGGGGGTTCGCGCCACGGCCGACTGGAGCATACGGTTTCCTCAGGCAGGTGTAACCGGGGGGACAACATGGCCAGCTGGGGATCGTTGTTCGCGCGGAGCCGTTTTCGGGTGTGGTCGGTCCGGACGAGGGCGC
>JALYHS010000023.1 GCA_030776385.1 Actinomycetota bacterium | reverse complement strand
GGAGGAGGCCATCGATTCGGGGGAGGGGTTCGTGTCCACCGTAAGGAGGACACGTACCCGGTACCGTGAACCTATCAGCCGCCGTTCAGGGGGGTCAATCACCGGGGCGTGACGGAAGCAGGCCGAGCCTCTCGAGTTGGTCGATCATGCCCGAGCCGTCATCGGCGTACACCCAGGGGATTTCTCCGCTGCCGTGAGCTTCCGCGGCACTGCGACCGCCGGCCAGTACAGCCTCGCCGGGAGTCAGTCGTCGGATCGCGACCGCCGTCACGTTCTCGGGATGAGCCGCCGCGAAGTCGCCGTAGATCCGTTCGTCGTGCTGTCCATCGTCGCCGACCAGCAGCCAGCTGACGTCCGGGAATTCGGCGGCGAGGCGCTCCAGGTTGTTCGCCTTGTGCTCAGGACCGCTGCGGAACCAGCGATCGTGGGTCGGGCCCCAGTCGGTGAGCAGGAGGGTGCCGCGCGGGTAGAGGTTGCGCTCGAGGAACCGTGTGAGCGTCGGCGCGACGTTCCAGGCCCCGGTCGAGAGATAGACGATCGGGGTTCCCGGGTGCGCGAGCAGCAGGCGCGTGTAGAGCACCGCCATCCCCGCCACCGGGCGTCGCGCGTGCTCGTCGAGCACGAACGTGTTCCAGGCGGCGAGCAGCGGGCGGGGCAGCGCGGTCACCATGACCGTGTCATCGACATCCGACACGATGCCGAATCGGTGCGAGTCATCGACGATGAAGACCGGGGCCTCCACCTCGTCGCCATCTATTCCGAGTCTGATGGAGCGCCATCCGGGTTCCAGCCGCACGTCGATCGCCGCGTCGATCACCCCACCGCGATCGCAGCGGATCATGCGGCGTTCACTGCCTGCCATGACCTCGACGTCGACCGACTTCACCGGGATGCTGACGAAGCTGCGCCAGCCGCGGATGCTGGTGAACCGATCGATGGGCACCGCGCCGGGTTTGCGCAGGACGACCCGGCCGAGCACCCGCACCCAGTCCGGATCCCCGTATCCGATGAACGGGATGATTGTCGGGATCAGCCCGCGCCGCCGACCTCGTCGCTCTCGCCAGCCGTGCCAGCCGTCTTCGAGGCGAGCGAGCCAGTGCAGGCCGTCCGTGGAATCGCCCGAATACCTTGGCATTTTCTCAGTGTGTCATGCCCTGACTTATCGTCGGCTCCCAGAGTCGCCGGGCTACAATCGACCAACCCCCGACGGCGGGCCGCATCCCCGCGGACCGCTGGGACCGTTGTGAGGAGAACTCCCGTGGCTGACGTCGTCATCGCCTCTCGTACCGAACTACCCCGCTTCGACATGGCGGCGCAGATCCGCAATGAGCCGGTTCAGGCTCGCAGCACCGCACGTCTTGCTGCGTTGTTGGATGCCGCCGCCCACGTGGTGGACGAGATCGGCTACGAGCGGCTCACCACCGCGATGGTGGCCGAGCGCGCCGGCGCGTCGATCGGGACCGTCTACCGATATTTCCCCGACCGGATCGCCGTTCTGCAGAGCCTGGCCGCGCGCAACGTCGAGCGCACCGGTGAGCGGGTCCTCGCCGAACTGGGCGACCGGCGTCACACCCACTGGGCCGCCGCGCTCTCCGCGGCTCTCGACGTCCTCAACGAGGCGTTCCGCCATGAGCCCGGATTCGCGGCCCTCCGCTACGGCGACGTGCTCGATCTGCGGCCCTTCGTCGTCGTTCCCGCCATGCGGGCGATGGCCGACAGCATGTTCTCGGTGCTCATTGAACGTCACGGCATGGATTCGGGCGATGGCGCCCGCGTCGCGCTTCAGTCGGCTCTCACCCTGTCCGACGCGATCGCGGCCGACGCGTTCCAGCGCGACCCGAACGGCGACAAGGCCGTTCTGCAGCATGGCGCCACGGCGACGACAGCGATTCTGGCCGGATACTTCCCGGCTTCCTCACGCTGACTTCCTTCGTAACAACTGACAGGACCGCCCGTGAAGGTGACGGCGGTTCCGAATAGTGTTTCGCTGAGGTAAGAATGCGCG
>JALYHS010000022.1 GCA_030776385.1 Actinomycetota bacterium | reverse complement strand
CCTTTGAGCCGCAGTGCCTCCCGCTGGTCGACCCCAAAGCGGTGCTGCTCGTCGACGACGACCAGCCCCAGCTCTGCGAAGGTCACCGAGTCGCCGATCAGCGCGTGGGTGCCCACCACGATCGAGGCGCTTCCGGATGCCGCGGCCAACAGCGCCTTCCGCCGCAGCGCAACCGGCAGCTGGCCGGTCAGCAGTGTCGGCCGCAGCCGCGCGGCGAGATCCGGACCGAGGGCCGACGTCAGCGAGCGCAGGTGTTGCGCCGCGAGCACCTCTGTGGGCGCCAGGAACGCCGACTGACCACCGGAGTCGGCGACGGCGAGCATCGCCCGCAGCGCGACCAGTGTCTTGCCGGAGCCGACCTCGCCCTGCACCAGCCGGTTCATCGGGGCGCCGTCGGCCAGATCGCGATCGATCTCGGCGCCGACGGTCTGCTGATCGCCGGTGAGCGTGAACCGGAGTTGCGCCGCGAACTCGGCCGAGAAGCGGCCGGGGGTGCGGGACGTCGCGGGCTCGGCTCGGCGCTCCGCGCGCTGCCGCAGCAACGCAGCTTGCAGCACAAAGGCCTCCTGGAAACGGAGCGCGTCGTGCGCGCGGTGCCAGTCGGCATCCGTTGCGGGTCGGTGGACCAGGTGGAGAGCTCGATCGAAGGCGACGAGCTCCCGCGCGCGGCGGATCTCGGACGGGACCGGGTCGGCGATCGCGGGCCCGCTCGTGAGCATGTCCAGAACCACCCCGACGGCTTTCGCGAACTGCCAGCTGGCCACGGTCGAGGTGGCCGGGTAGATCGGGATCGGCTGCTCCGCCCACCCCTGGGCGAGAGCCGGATCGGCCGCCGGGTCGAGCGCGGGGGCGGCCGCGTCATCCGGATCGAAGAGTTCGTAGTCGGGGTGTGCAAGCTGACGCACTCCGCGATACTCGCCCACTTTCCCGGCGAAGATGCCGCGCAGGCCCGGGCGGAGGTCTTTCGCCCGCCAGGCCTGGTTGAAGAAGGTGAGGGTCAGATGGGCTCGCCCGTCACTGATGATGACCTCGAGGATGCTGCCGCGCTTCGCCCGCATGGGCCGCTCGGTGACGCTGCGCACCTCGGCGACGATCGTGACGCTCTCGTCGAGTTTCAGTTCGCTGAGGGCGGTCAGCTCGCCGCGCCGCGCGTAACGCCGGGGATAGTGCGAGAGCAGGTCTCCGACCGTGCGGTAGCCGAACGCCTTCTCGATGGTCTGCGCGCTGCGTCCGCCGAGGGCGGTCGACAACCGAACCTCGAGGGGATCGTGGCCGGAGTCACTCACCGGCACGGCGGGCGGCACGGCGGGCGGCACGGCGGGCGGCACAGCAGGGGGCACGATTCGAGGCTACCTACAACCACCCGCGCCGCTTGAACACGATGTACAGGATCACGCTGGCCACGACCATGAGCCCGATGGCGTACGGGTAGCCGTACTCCCAGTGCAGTTCCGGCATCACCTTGAAGTTCATGCCGTAGATGCCGGCGATGAGGGTAGGCGCGAACAGGATCGCCGCCCAGGCTGAGATCTTGCGGGTCTCCTCCGCCTGCCGATTGCTGGCCTCGCTCAGGTTGCGAGCCTCCTCGCTCTGACGCTGACCGACGAGGCTGGTGTTGACCGCGAGGATGTCGCGCAACAGGAGCTTGAACTCCTCGATGCGTTCGGTGACCTGCACGACGTGGTCGGCGACGTCGCGCAGATACTGCTGCAGCACGTCGCCCACGTACCCGTCAGCGAATCCGGACGAAAGCGTGTCGATGATCTGGATGAGCGGCGTGACCGCGCGATCGAAGTCGATCACCTCGCGATTCAGTTCGTAGATCCGTCGTGACACCGCGGAGTCACCGTCAAACACCTGTGTCTCGATCTCGTCGATGTCGTTGGCCACCCCGTCGACGACCGGCATGTAGCCGTCGACCACGGCATCCAGGATCGCGTAGAGGATCGCCTCGGTGCCCTCCTCCATGGCGCCAGGCGTGGTCTCCATCCGCTTGCGCACCACGGAGAGGTCGGGCGATTCGGCGTGCCGGACGGTGATGACGAAGTTGGCACCGCTGAAGATGTGCAGCTCGCCGAACTCGACCGTTTCGGTCTCGTCCACGTAGTGCGCGGCCCGGAGCACCGTGAAGAGCGTGTCGCCGTACCGCTCGATCTTCGGCCGCTGGTGAGCGTGCACCGCGTCCTCGATGGCGAGTTCGTGCAGATTGAACTCGGCGGCGAGGGCGGACAGCTCGTCGGCGTTCGGGCGGTAGAGACCGATCCAGGCGATGGCATCCGGATGCGCAGCCAGCGTCTCGAACGTCCCCGCGAGGGTCGCGGGGCTGTCGATCCGCACTCCCTTCTCGTAGAC
>JALYHS010000021.1 GCA_030776385.1 Actinomycetota bacterium | reverse complement strand
ACCGCGGCTCCCGGCGGATCATTGATCGGCCAAGCTCTCATGGGGCTCGGCATAGCTCACATCCGCCACAGGCCGCGGGCGGGAGGCCGCGACTATGCGAAGGGCACAGGGTTCGATGCCGCGAGGTACGCGGCGGCGGCCTTCTTCGGTGCGACCACGAGCCACGAATCGGTCATCACTTCGAGCAGCCGATCCCGCGAGATCCGATCGAGGCGCACCAGCACCGCGTTGTACCCGTCGAAGTGCGGGATGGTGAAGAAAACGTCCGGGTCGGATGCGATCAGTGCCGCCTTTTCCCCTTCGTCGGCGACGCGCACGCCGAAGATGGGACCCTCCTCAACACCGTGCTCCTGGATGTCGCGCGCGCGAAGGGGGCGATCCCACGCGAATGAGCGCGCCCCTTTGCCGCCGTCGGCCTTCCAGGCGCCCCCACGCGAGTCCTCGTGCGCGCCCGGCATCGCGAGCGCGAGTTCGTGGACATCGTCCCAACTGGCCATGGTCGCCCGCCTCTCAGGCCACGCCGGCGACGGCGACGACCTCTGGATGACGCTACGCCCAAGGGATGTCCGAAGCATCCGGCAGACTGATCGCATGTCAAGTGACAGGGAGTTGGTCGATTCGATCGTCGAGCGGATGAGCGGTGGCGGGGAGGTCCGCGCGCGCTCCATGTTCGGCGAGTTCGGCATCTATTGCGACGACCGGATGATCGGTCAGGTGAACGAGAACACGCTGTTCATCAAGGTGACCGCCACCGGCGCCGGGATCGTGCGCAACTCGCACACCGCGTCGCCGTACCCGGGCGCGAAGCCGGCATTTGTGATCGACGACGAGGCGGACCTCGACGACGACGGCTACCTCTCGCAGCTGGCGCGCGTCACCGCGGATGCCCTGCCTGCGCCGAAGAAGCGGCGCTAGTCGACGAGGCTGCTGCATCGAGTTACCTCTTCTTCGGGTCCTTGCCCTCGACGTCGCCCGAGAGCGCCGCGATGAAGGCCTCCTGCGGAACCTCGACCCTGCCGACCATCTTCATCCGCTTCTTGCCCTCCTTCTGCTTCTCGAGGAGTTTGCGCTTGCGGGTGATGTCACCGCCGTAGCACTTGGCCAGCACGTCCTTGCGCATCGCGGAGATGCTCTCGCGGGCGATGATCCGGGCGCCGATGGCGGCCTGGATCGGCACCTCGAACTGCTGACGCGGGATGAGCTTCTTGAGCCGTTCGGTCATGAGCAGGCCATAGGCGTAAGCCTTGTCCCGGTGCACGATCGCGCTGAAGGCGTCGACCGCCTCGCCCTGCAGGAGGATGTCGACCTTGACCAGGTCGGCATCCTGCTCGCCGCTCGGTTCGTAGTCGAGGGAGGCGTATCCGGCCGTCTTGCTCTTCAGCTGGTCGAAGAAGTCGAACACGATCTCGCCCAGCGGCATCGAGTAGCGGATCTCGACCCGGTCTTCGCCGAGGTACTCCATGCCGAGTAGGGTGCCGCGCTTCGTCTGGCAGAGCTCCATGATGGTGCCGACGTAGTCCTTCGGGGCCAGGATCGCGGCCCTCACCATCGGCTCGCTGACGCTGGCGATTTTCGTGCCGGTCGGGAACTCGCTCGGGTTGGTCACGGTGAAGTGCTTCTTGTCCTCGGTGGTGACCTCGTACGGTACCGAGGGCGCGGTGGCGATCAGGTCGAGGCCGAACTCGCGCTCCAGGCGCTCGGTGACGATCTCGAGGTGCAGCAGCCCGAGGAAGCCGCACCGAAAACCGAAGCCGAGGGCGACGGATGTCTCGGGCTCGTAGTTGAGCGAAGCATCCGACAGTTTCAGCTTGTCCAGCGCCTCGCGCAGGATCGGGTAGTCGCTGCCATCGATCGGATACAGCCCCGAGAAGACCATCGGCTTCGGGTCGGTGTAGCCGGGCAGAGCGTCGGTCGAGGGTTTCGCCGCGTTGGTGACCGTATCGCCGACCTTCGACTGACGCACATCTTTTACGCCGGTGATCAGGTAGCCCACCTCGCCAACACCCAGGCCCTTGGTGGGGGTCGGCTCGGGCGAGCTCACGCCGATCTCCAGCAACTCGTGAATGGCCCTGGTCGACATCATCTGCACGCGCTCACGCGGGCTGAGCGTGCCGTCGATCATGCGGACGTAGGTGATGACGCCGCGATAGGTGTCGTACACCGAGTCGAAGATCATGGCGCGAGCGGGACCGGCCGGGTTGCCCGTGGGGGCTGGAATCAGTTCGACGACCCGGTCGAGCAGCTCGGTCACCCCCATGCCGGTCTTGCCGCTGACCCGCAGCACGTCGTCGGGCTTGCCGCCGATCAGGCTGGCGAGCTCTTTGGCGTACTTGTCGGGATCCGCGGCGGGCAGGTCGATCTTGTTCAGCACCGGGATGATCGTGAGGTCGTTGTCGAGGGCCAGGTACAGGTTGGCGAGAGTCTGGGCTTCGATGCCCTGGGCGGCATCCACCAGCAGGATCGCGCCCTCGCAGGCCGCCAGGCTGCGGCTCACCTCATAGGTGAAGTCGACATGGCCGGGGGTGTCGATCATGTTGAGCGCAAAGGTCTCGAGCGTGCCGTCGGCACCCGGCACGGCCCACGGCATGCGCACCGCCTGGCTCTTGATCGTGATGCCGCGTTCGCGTTCGATGTCCATGCGGTCGAGGTACTGCGCGCGCATGTCGCGATCGCTGACCACCCCGGTGATGCCGAGCATGCGGTCGGCGAGGGTCGACTTGCCATGATCGATGTGCGCGATGATGCAGAAGTTGCGGATCTTCGCGGGGTCGGTCGACGCCGGTTGCAGGGAGTTCAGCGCGCGCGGAGACATGACGCTCGATTGTCCCATGGGCGCAGTGGTTGCGACGACGGCCGTCATTGTCGCGTGTGTTCGGGTTGGCTCGGCGCGGGTCTTCGGCTTAATCGGGCCTGGCTCAACCGAACGCGAGCCCGGCCAGGGCGGCTCAGACGGCAGCGCTCGCGGGCTTACGCAGGATCTCGCGTAAAGCCGGCTCGAGCTCGGGGTACAGGAACGTGAATCCGGCGTCGGTCAGGCGCTGCGGGAGCACCCAGCGCGACTTCAGGATCAGCTCGGTCTCGGTCTGGATGACGCGCGCCCCGAGGCGCAGCATCCATTCCTGCAGGGGGATCCCGATCGGCGCCCCGAGAACGTGCCGGAGGGTCGCCATGAACTCCCGGTTCGTCGACGGATTCGGCGAGCTGACGTTCACCGCGCCGTCGAGCGGGTGCGTCTCGAGAAAGCTCATCGCGTGAAACACGTCGTCGAGGTGCACCCAGCTGAAGTGCTGGTTGCCGCCCCCCGACCTACCGCCGAGCTGGGGTCCGCCGAGTCCGAGCCGCGCCAGGCGTGCAAGTGGCTCGAGGGCCGAGCCGTCGCCGAGCGTGATCGCCATGCGCAGCGCCACCTGCCGCACGCCGTCGCGTGGCGCGTCGAAGAATGCCTTCTCCCAACTCGTCGCGACGTTCACCGAGAAGCCGGAGCCGATCTCGCCCTCGTCTTCGGTCATCGGTCGATCGTCGGCATGCCGGTAGATGGTCGCGGTGCTGGCGTTGAACCAGAGCGGCGGCGGGTTGTCGATGATCCCGACGACGCGCCCGAGCTCGGCGGTGGTCTCGAGTCGCGAGCGGAAGATCTCGGCCATATTGGCCTCGGTGTAGCGGCAGTTGACGCTCTTGCCGGCCAGGTTGACGAGGATGTCGGCACCATCGAGCAGGCGGCCGATCCGCGCCTGGTCGCCCCACGCGGCGTCCGCGTGACCGAGGCCGGCGCCGTCACCGGCCGCCCTGCGCCCGATCGTGGACACCTGGTCGCCTCGCGCCCGGTACAGTTCGGCGAAACGCGAGCCCATGAAGCCGCTGGCACCGGCGATGACGATCTTCATCGGGGCGGCAGCTTCGCGATGCCCGCGAGCAGGTCGGATTCGGTCGCCGCCAGGCACAGGCGGATCCAGCCCTCGCCGGACCGTCCGAAGGCGCTCCCGGGCGCCACCGCGATGCGTTCACGCAGCAGGAAGCGCTCGGCCCAGCTCGCGACATCGCCATCGCTTGCGTGCGAGACATCCGTCCACAGGTAGAAGGCGCCGTTCGGTTCGAGGTAGCGGATGCCGAGGGCGTCGAGCGCGACGGTCGCGGCCCGGTAGTTGGCTCGGTAGTGCTCCGCGGCATCGGCCACGTGCTGCTGCTCACCCTGCAGCGCCGCCAACGCCGCGAACTGATCTGGCATGGCCGCGCAACTGATGGTGGCCTCCTGCATCGTCCGCAGGGTGGCGGCCATTCCCGGCGGCGTCACCAGGTAGCCGACACGGATGCCCGTCATGGCATACGTCTTCGAGAAGGAGAACACGCTGAAGACACGCTCGATGCCGCCACCGGCATCCGAACGGGACTGGGCATCGAGGGCGGCGAGGCTCAAGTGCGGTTCGCCCCAGGTGAAGCGTTCGTAGACCTCGTCGCTCAGGATCCACAGGTCGTGACGGCGGGCGAAGGCGAGCAGTTCCTCGAGCACGTCCCTGGGGAAGACCGCACCGAGCGGATTCGACGGGGAGTTCACGATGATCATGCGGGTGCGCGGGGTGACGAGGGCTTCGAGCTCCTCGAGATCTGGCCGGAATCCGCGCTCGGGTGTGAGTGAATACGGCACCGGGTGGGCGTCGAGCATCCGCGCGTTCATCGTGAATGTCGTGTAGCCGGGATCGGGGATGAGCACCTCGTCGCCCGTCGCGAGCGTGAGCTGCATGGCCAGATGGAGGGCCTGGGTGCCGCCGATCGTGACCCAGACCTGTTCGGTGTCGACATCCATCTCGTTGTCGGCGGCCAGCTTGTCGACGATGGCTCGCCTCAGGGGCAGGATGCCGCCGTTCGGGTTGTAATCGGTGTCGTCCCGGTCCCACGCCGCTTTCGCGGCCTCGGCGATGTGCGCTGCGATCGGGACGTCGGGCTCCCCCACACCGAGCGAGATGACCCCGTCGAGTTCGGCCGCGATCTCATAGATCCGACGAATGCCGGACCCCGGAACCGAAGGGATGTGCGGGGCGAGCGAAGGCATGCTCCAGGCTAACGTGGACGCATGGCGACCCCCGACTTCATCCTGGAACTGCGGCAGAAGATCGGAACTCAGCCGCTCTGGCTCTCGGGGATCACGGCGGTGGTGCTGGATGAGGTCGGCGAGCGGGTGCTTCTGGTGAAGCGCGCCGACATCCTCGAATGGACACCGATCACGGGAATCATCGATCCGGGCGAACAACCGGCGGAGGCCGCGATCCGCGAGGCGCGGGAGGAGGCGGATGTCGTCATTCGCGTCGAGAAACTCGCTGCGGTCGACATCACGCGTCCCGTGACATACGCGAACGGCGACCGAGCACAGTACCTGGACCTGAACTTCCTGTGCCGCTACGTGTCGGGCGATCCGGCTCCCGCGGACGGCGAGAACGTCGCGGCCGAGTGGTTCACGCTCGCCTCACTCCCACCGATGCGCGCGGATTACGCGGCTCGCATCGAGCAGGCGCTCGCGCCTGGCGACGCGGCACGGTTCACGATTGCCGCCGCCCCCGCCGACTGGTAACGTTGTCCCTTGGTTTGCGTGTGGTTTCCCACCACGCGATTGGCCGGAGGCGCCCTCTACCGCCCATTCCGGCACATCCCACCTTCCATCTCAACGAAAGACAGACACCTTCATGGCGAATATCAAGTCGCAGATCAAGCGCATCGGGACCAACAAGAAGGCCCAGGACCGCAACAAGGCCGTCAAGAGCGAGCTGAAGACCGCGATCCGCGCCACACACACCGCGATTGCGACCGGCGACAAGAAGCTGGCCGATGCCGCTCTCAAGCTGGCCACCAAGAAACTCGACAAGGCCACATCGAAAGGCGTGATCCACGCCAACCAGGCCGCCAACAAGAAGAGCGCCATCTCGCGCGCTGTCGCTGCGCTGTAAGCCATCGTCGTCGGCGTGAGCCGCACGAAGAACGCCCCCACACTCAGCGCGGGGGCGTTCACTTATGTTCGGGGGCGATTCGGCAGCGGGCTGCCGGTCCTTGCAGCGACGGATCCGTCGCGGGGACGTGCGTCGCGGGGAGATCGCGGTCAGCGCTCGCCGCGGGCGGCGATCCGCTCCACCATGCGCTCGAGGGCGTAGACCGGGTCGCGGCCGCCACCCTTGACCTGCGCGTCAGTGGCCGCGAGGGTTTCGATGGCACGGCCGAGGCCCTCGTCGGTCCAGCCCTGCAGGTCGCGACGGGCGCGGTCCACCTGCCACGGTGCCAGGCCGAAGCGCGAGGCGAGCTCGCCGGAATTCCCGCGCTGGCCGGAGAGTTTGGCCATGGTGCGCACCTTGCTGGCGAAGGCAGCGACCATCGGCACCGGATCCGCGCCCGACGCGAGCGCGTGCCGGAGCAGCCCGAGGGCCTCTCCGTGGCGACCGGCGATCGCGGCATCCGCAACGGCGAACGCCGTGGTCTCGACCCGCCCCGCGTAGTAGCGATCGACGATGGTTTCGGTGATCTCGTCACTCGCGTCTGCCAGCAGCTGCTGGCACGCGGCGGCCAACTCGGCGAGGTCGTCGCTGAACGCGCTCACCAGCGCGCGTTGCGCTCCCCCGGTGATGCGCCGTCGAGCGGTCGCGAACTCGGCGGCCACGAAGTCGAACTTGTCGGCGTCGCGTCTGAGCTCGGCGCACACCACCTCGATACCGCCGCCGAGGCCGCCGCGGATGGCATCGAGCAGCTTCTTGCCACGCACCCCGCCGTTGTGACGGAGCACCAGGTAGGTGTCGTCGGCGGGTGCGGCGAGGTAGGCGAGCGCCTCCTCGAGGAACGCGTCGCTGGTCTTCTCGACGTTCTCGACGCGGATCAGGCGGGGTTCCCCGAAGAGGGAGGGGCTCGCGAGCGTGATCAGCTGGCCCGGCGCATACGAGCCGGCGTCGAGATCGGAGACCTCGAGCGAGGGATCCTCCGCCTTCAGGATGTCGCGTAACTGCCTGACCGCCCGATCGGCGAGCACCGTCTCGGTTCCACTCACGAGGATCACGGGAGCCGGCCGCACGGCATCCCAAGCCAGCTGCGGGATCGACGCCTTCGCGGCGGTCGTCGCCCTACCGCTCGGTCGTGCCATAGGCTCAGACTATCCGCCGCCCCGGACGCCCGACCGCGCGGAGGTGGGCGTCGGCATGGGTGTGGGCGTCACCA
>JALYHS010000020.1 GCA_030776385.1 Actinomycetota bacterium | reverse complement strand
GGGATCGGCTGTCCGAACGCTTCGATGCTGCGGGGTTTCGGGCGCTCGGTGACGTCGCCGCTCGGCAGGACGAGCTCGCGCACCTGCTCGCGGAACTGAGCGGCTTCGGAAGCGCGACCGCGGTCCTCCTCGCCACAGTCGCTTCAGTCGTGAGCGACCAATTGGACGATCGCCTCGGCGGCGCGCGGTGGCGGCACGCCGATCTCGCCGGGTCCGCCTATCCCCGCCCGTACCAACGCGAGGCGCAGGCGATCTTCAAAGGCTTCGGCTACGGCGGCCAGGTCATCGAGGCACCCACCGGCAGCGGCAAGACGATGATCGGGATGCTGTGCATACAGGATTGGCTCCGGTCGCTGGCGGAGGGGCAATCGATTCTGGTTCTGGTCCCGACCGTCAGCTATCAGCAGCAATGGCTGGGGGAGTTGTGTCACAAACCGCTGGGGTTGCGACTCGCCCCACACCTTGTGGCCACCGGGACGCCGTCCAGCATCGAGACCACTCAGCGCCGCACGGGAATCACCCCGTGCATCATGATCATGACGTACGCAGCACTGGCGCAATTGGGGTCCGGGGTCGGCAAGGGCGGCTTCGACCGCGACTCCATCGAGATCTTCCTGCAAGGCGGCAACGTGCAGTACGTCATCTTCGATGAGGTGCACAAGGTCGTCGAAGACCTGCGGGGCGTATCTGCCGACGTCACCCGAGTGCTGACGGAGTGGGTTCAGGACAAGAGCCTGCGCGGGGCGGTGGGGTTCTCAGGCACGGCTGCTCCGTATCGCAGCCGCTTCGCTGCCTTGGGCCTGCAATTGGTGCACGTCATGCCAGCGGCGGAGCTCATCGCCTACGGGTTCGTCGCGCCGTTCGCCGAGTTCGCTGTTCCGTTCGCGTACTCGGATCGCGAGCAGCGAGTGCGGGACCTGCTTGATGCCTACAAGGACGGGATGCATGGGTTCATCGCGCTTGTCGGCAGCGAGCGACTGCGCGCACTCTTCGCCGAGGTGCCCTTGGCGGAGCGAGTCGGGATGGCACGAAACCTGTTCAACTCCTACTCCGGCTCGACGGATCGCGACGGGACCTTGGGTGCGAGGCTGAAGAAGTGGGAGCGCGGAGGCGACATCTCCCTCACCGAGCTCACCCTCGTCGCCATGGTGCAGATGGCGCACGGGTGGAGCGACATGGACCTCCTGCGGGCGGGGAGCGGAGCTCCGACAGCGGAGGCCCAGTGGGAGACGCTGGTCGGCCAGCTACAACAGATCCGCGCGGAGCTCGCCACCCTCGTGTACTTGCCCACGACTGTCGAGCGACTGCGCCGCCCGGGGTTCAGCACGACGCTGGACGTCAGCGCCATCGAGCAGGCTCGTGGCGCGACCTCCGCCGCCGCTGTCCGGGCACAGGCGGCGGACGCGTTGTCGACGACGATCTGCGGGCTCTATCTCGGCATCCGGGACTGGTATCAGCGTGTCGGTGAAGGACGCGTGAGCACGATCAAGTCGATCATCGGCGCTGAGCGCGCCGTGCGCCCCGTCCATGGGGTCATCGTCTTCGACGAAGGAACTCGGATGCCGCGTCGGCACGGCGCTGCGGTGCCGGGGTACCGGGGAGTTCCCGGCCTGTTCGCCGAGATGCTCGGCGACCCGGAGCTGCGGCCGTTCGCGGTGCTGTCCAACGAGATGTACCTTCCCGCCGGTCAGGACGAGCCGCTCACCGGGCTCATCGCCGATCGAATCCGGTCGACGATCATCCGTGGAGAGTTGCGCGACGCCTTGCTCGCATCGGTCGCCGTCGACACCGGCCTCGACCCAGGTGACGTGGAATCGATCGCGGGCTGGCTCGATGAGCTGCTGACCGGCGACCTGGTCACCACGCCGCCCGGCGGAGGGCGCGGTGTGGCTGGCGCGGTGCTCGCCCCGTTGGCCCGGCGCATCCGGAGCGCTCGTCTGGGAGCGCCCGGGCTGCTGGCGGCGAGCCGCCTGTCGACGCGGCATCAATACGTCCGGGACTGGTCGGCGACCGTTCGCCAATACCTCGCCATCTGCTCAGCATTCGACACCGCCGTGCCGGCGGAGCTCGAGCAGGTGAGCGGGAGGCGACAACCCTTCTACGCGATCCGAATGGGGCAAGGGGACCGCAAGCAGTTGATGTACGACCTCACCGCGCGAATCGTCGACGATCCGACATTGGAACTCAACGCCGTACTCGTGTCGAGTTGGGCCCGCACGGGCTGGAACGTCATCACCCCGAACCTGCTGATCGACGCGACAGCAACGCGGGATGTCATCGCCTGGCAACAACTGCGCGGACGCGCGATGCGGGCGAAGCGCACGTGGAGCAACGCCTGTCATCAGCTCGTGCTGCTTCTGCTGAGCGACCCGAGCCACATCGAAGGGAGTGCCCGGTCTGGAAGCGAGATGGCGGAGCGTCCCCATCTCAGCGAGGACATGGTGGGCCTCCTGACGGAACTCGCGTCCGGATCCGGTGGGAGCGCCCACACGGCCTCCGCTCTTCTGGGTTCCGGGGACGTCGCGGCACTGCCGAAGAAGGAGCGTGAGGACCTCGTCATCGACCTGATGCTGTCGCGCAACAAGGTCACCCACATCTACGAATTGATCAAAGCTTATGGCGCCGGCGCCCAAGTGCGCTTCGACCGGACGGAGCGCTCCTGGCAGCGGATCCCTTCGATCGAGGAGAAGCACCAGCGGGAGTTCTCGGTGAACCCGTTCAGCGGCACCTATGGAGCCGGCCCGGCGCACGCTCCGATGGTGTTTCAAGGGGACCCTCGGAAGGATGTTCCCGCCGAGTTGCGCGCAGGTCTCACCGAGCAGCTTCAGGGACGCGATGACACCATTCTCCGCGGTTGGCTCCAAGGCATCTCCTCGGGAGAGGCCGAGAATCTGGCCGCCGACTGACCGTCTGCGCAGACCACGGACCGGTGCCCCGGCCGACCCTTCTTCGCGAATCGCCCGCCGCCGTGAGGGCCACGAGCACTCGCCGTGGCCCCGCGCCGGGACGTCCGAGGAGATCGCCTGAGTGAGCGGCGAGTCCTCACCGAGCATTCACTGCCAGCACAGGGGTGCATGCATGCCGGGCGAGTACGAACGGATCGGATCGAGAGAGATGGAGTGGACATGAATTCCATGGTGTGGATCCTGATCGTCGTCGTCGCCGTTCTCATCGTCGTGGGGGTCATCGTTGCGCTCGTCCGGCG
>JALYHS010000019.1 GCA_030776385.1 Actinomycetota bacterium | reverse complement strand
GGGGGCGCCGGCTCGCGGGCTGCGCGGGGGTGACGGCTCCCCCGCAGTGATTCAAGCGGCCGAGCGCTGTGCGGCCGGCCGACGGCGCATGCTGCGCTCGCCGATCTCCGGGCCGCGATAGACCATGTCCATCGCCCCGATGCTTTCGCCGGGAGGAACGATCTGGTCGATGCGGTCGAGGACCTCATCCGAGAGCGACACATCCACCCCGGCGAGGGTGTCCTCCAGCTGCTCCATCGTGCGAGGACCCGCGATGGCGGACGTGACGCCCGGGTGAGCGATGACGAACGCCATCGCGAGGTGCGTCAACTTCACGTCGACCTCCTCGGAGAGCGCGACGAGTTGCTCGACGGCGGCGAGACGGCGCTCGTCGCGGAAGTGGCGCATGCCGGTCTTCGTCGAGCGGAAGTTGTCGTTCTCCTGCCCCGCTCGATAGCGACCCGTCAATGTCCCACCGGCAAGCGGGCTGTAGACGAGCGTGCCCATGCCGTACCGCTCAACCACGGGGAGGATCTCGCGTTCGATCTCACGGTCGAGGATCGAGTAGTTCGGCTGCTCGGTGCGGAATCGTTCGAACCCGCGGCGCTCCGACATCCATTGCGCCTCCACGATCTCCGAGCCACGCATCGACGAGGTTCCGATCGCGCGGACCTTGCCTTGACGGACGAGGTCGGTGAGCGCGGAAAGCGTCTCGTCGATGTCGGTGTCCGGGTCGGGGCGGTGCAGCTGGTAGAGGTCGATGTGGTCGGTCTGCAGGTTGCGGAGCGAACGCTCGACGGCCTCGATGATCCAGCGGCGAGAAGCACCGCGGTGGGTGACGTCGTCGTCGACGGGGCCCCAGAATTTCGTCGCGAGAATGACCTCGTCGCGACGGCCCTTCAGCGCCTCGCCGACGACCTCTTCCGAATCCCCGTAGCGGTCGGCGGTGTCCACGAAGTTGATGCCGGCGTCGAGCGCGCGGTGGATGATGCGGATGCCTTCCTGCCGGTCGGGATTGCCGAGCGACCCGAGCATCATGGCGCCCAGCGCGTATGGGCTCACCTTGATGCCGGTGCGGCCGAGTGTGCGGTAGTGCATGGTGTCTTCTCCTGGGGGCTGTCATGACATCGGCCGGAGCGATCCCGTACGATTGAATAAGTGGAACTGCCTTCCGGATGTACGAGAACGCAACCGGAACAACGTTCCTTTACTGCCCGCAGTCTATGCGGAATACTGTTCCATTTACAAGGGGAGATGCCGTTTGCCGTCCACCACAAGCCCCGCCGAGGACGTGGCACCCGCACGATCGCGTCGGATGCGTGCCGATGCGCGACAGAACGTCGACGCCCTGCTTGAAGCCGCGAAGGCGATCTTCGCCGAGTCGGGAGTCAACGCGCCGGTGAGGTCGATCGCCGAGCGAGCGGGGGTCGGGGTGGGAACGCTCTATCGCCACTTTCCTCTCCGTTCCGACCTCATCTCGGCCGTCTTCCGACGCGAGATGGATGCGTGCGTCGCGGCAGCGAGCGACCTGGAAGCGACGTACCCACCCGGCGAAGCGCTCGACCGCTGGGTCATGCGGTACACCCAATTCGTCGCGACCAAACGCGGTCTCGCGGCGGCGCTGCACTCCGGAGACCCCGCATACGAGCCACTCGCCGAGTACTTCTCGACGCGACTCGCACCCACGTTCGAGCGGCTGCGCGTCAGAGCGACCGATTGCGGGGAGATCGGCAAGGATGTCGAGGCGAGCGAGTTCCTCGGCGCCGTCGCCAACCTCTGCCACGGGGGCGGCCCGGCCGGCGCCGAGACGTCCGGACGCGCAGAGCGCATGGTGCGACTACTGCTCGCGGGGTTGCGGACCGGGAACGCCCGGGGATAGCCGAGGACGAGCCATCGTCCGCCACCGGTTGACGCGGCCGCGCGGGTTTGCCAAAGTGGACGGCGTTCACTTCAGGCTCGGAAGGATCCCATGACGGTTCGCGTCGACCTCAACCTCTCGATCGACGGCATCGCCGTGACGGGCGACCAGACTCCCGAGAATCCGATGGGTGATGACTGGGGGAGGCTCGTCGCGCCGTACATCGCCACGAAGACTTTCCGTGAGCGCGTGTTGCATGAGACGACCGGGGAGGGGACCAGCGGCGTCGATGATCGCTACGCCACGGCGTACTTCGCCGAGGTCGGCGCGGAGATCATGGGAGCCGGGATGTTCGGGCTCCACACTTTCCCGGACGATTCGGACTGGCAGGGCTGGTGGGGTGATGAGCCGCCGTTCCACTGTCCGGTGCTCGTGCTGACCCACCGCCAGCGCTCGCCGATCGACTTCGCCAACGGCACCCGTTTCGAGTTCCTCACCGCGACGCCTCAGACGGCTCTCGCGCGGGCGAAGGAGCTGGCCGGCGGGGCCGACATTCGCATCGGCGGCGGAGCGAGCGTCGCCCGCGACTTCCTGAGCGCCGGTCTGGTGGACCGCCTCCACGTTGCGATCACCCCGATCGTGCTCGGACGCGGCGTGCGGCTCTGGGAGGGGCTGCACGAGCTCGAGCGCGACTACGCCGTCACGTCGGAGATCGCGGAGAGCGGCGTCATCCACGTCACATTCGCACGCTGAGGAGGGAGGGTCCCGAGTTCTGCCATTGACGTGCCACTTGTTTTTTGCAAGTATGGACACCGTCCACACACGGACCCCACGAGAAGGAGACCACGATGGCTCAGATGTTCGTCAACCTGCCGGTAACCGACCTCGAACGCGCGAAGACGTTCTACACCTCGCTCGGCTTCACGATCAATCCGATGTTCACGGATCACAACGCCGCGTGCGTTGTCGTCGACGACGGCCACAACTACTTCATGATCCTGGTCCGCGAGTTCTTCCAGACCTTCACCGACCTGCCGATCGGTGACAACGCGGTGAATCCGTCGGTGACGACCGCGATCTTCCTCGACAGCCGGGAAGCGGTCGATCTGGCCGTCGCCAACGGGCTCGGCGCCGGCGGCTCGGAGGCGCGCCCGGCCGCGGACTATGGCTTCATGTACCAGCGCCAGCTGACCGACCCCGATGGCAACATGATTGAGTTCGGCTGGATGGATCCGGTGGCCGCCGAGCAGGGACCCGAGGCCTTCGCGAACCAGCAGGCCTGAGCCAGGGGCAGGGAGAGGTTCGTGGCTGCTCGCGACTACGGGCAGTACGGCGGCGTGACGCAGGCGCTCGAGCTAATCGGTGAGCGCTGGGCGATGCTCATCATCCGCGACCTGCTCGTCGGGCCGCGACGATACGGAGAGCTTGCGGCGGGGCTCGCTCGGATCCCGAGCAACATCCTGGCGACGCGTCTCAAGGAGCTGCAGGCGGCCGGTGTCATCCGGCGGGCGCCGCGCTCGCGCGTCATCCTGTACGAGCTCACACCCTACGGCCGCGAGCTCGAGCCGGTCGTGCTCGCACTCGGTGCGTGGGGCTACAAGACGCTGGGGGACCCGCGGGACGAGCAGATCATCACCCCCGACTCCATGACGATGGATCTGCGCACCGCCTTCCGGCCCGAGGTCGCGGCGGACCTGCCGTCGACCGCATACGCGGCGCGGTTCGGTTCGGCCGAGCTGCTCGTCCGCGTGGATGGCTCACTGCTCGATGTCACCCGCGGGGACGGACCGGCCGACCTCACCTTTGCGGCTGGGCCCAGCATCCGTCGGCTCATCTCCGGCGAGCTCGCCCCGGAGCGCGCGATCGCGACCGGCGTGGTCGAGGTGTTGCGCGGACGCGGCGAGCTGTTGGATCGTTTCGCCAGCACCTTCCACCTCGCCGCATGATCCCGAAACAGCGACACTCCTCCGGCAGCACCACCGCCGCCAGGCGCACCCGTCCCGCCGTGTAGTCGAGTTCGGTCGCCTGCGACACGCCGGACGGGACGATGGTGTCC
>JALYHS010000018.1 GCA_030776385.1 Actinomycetota bacterium | reverse complement strand
CGGCGGTCGAGGCGCTGCCGCTCCGGCCCGAGAACTGGACGTCGCTCGCCGACGGGCTGCTGGCCGCACCGAGCGCCGAGACCGCCGACGCGCTCGTCGCGGCTCTGGATGGGATCCACGACTGGGGGGTCGACGATGCGCTCGCCCTCTCCCGTTTCGTCCTCGACAACGAACTTGCCTGGCGCACCCGCGTGCCGGTGCCCGAATACCGCTGAGCATCTCGAATGCCCCCACCGAATACCGAAGGAGCACCATGAGCACCACCCCCCGCGCCGTCTCCCTCCGTGCCGAGTACCGCATCGACACGGCGTTCACCGCGAGCGCGACTCCGCGCCTGAGCTGGGCGACCGAGACCGAGTCGGATGGCTGGTTGCAGGCGGGCGCCGAACTGGAGCTGACGCGGGGGTCGGGAACCACGAGCCTTGCCGTGACGGGTCGCGACTCCGTGCTGCTCGACTGGCCGTTCGAGCCGATCGCACCGCGCGAAACCCTCTCGCTGCGGGTGCGGGTGACGGGTGAGGACGGCGGCGCATCAGACTGGTCCGCGCCCCTCGCCCTCGTGGGCGGACAGCTCGGCGACGGAGAATGGTCCGCCCACTTCATCGGACTCGACGACGAGACCCCGACGCATCCGGCCCGCCTGCGTGCCGAGTTCGCCGTCGACGGCGAGGTTGTCCGCGCGACCCTGTACGCGACCGCGCACGGGGCCTACCAGGTGGAAATCAACGGGACGCAGGTGGACGATCAGATCCTCAAGCCGGGTTGGACGAGCTACCAGTGGCGGCTCACGCACGAGACCACCGACGTGACCGCGCTGCTCTCGGACGGGGCCAACGCGATCGGGATCGACCTCGCGGGCGCCTGGTTCACCGAGAGCTTCGGATTCCGGCACGGGGCGGCGGGCTTCTACGGCACGCGCCCCGCGGTCGCCGCGCAGTTGGTGATCGAGTACGCCGACGGCCGCAGCGAAACGCTCGTCACCGACGGCTCCTGGTGGGCTTCCGGCGACGGCCCGATCACGGCGAGCGGCATCTACGCCGGTGAGGACACCGATGCTCGCCGCGCGCAAGCCGGCTGGTCGTCGGTCGGCTACGACGCCAGCGGATGGACCCCGGCGCGCATCGAGGCGGCAGGAGACACCTCGATCGACACGACCGTCATCCTGACCCCCCGCTCGGCCCCGGCGGTCCGCGAGATCGAGACACTCGCCGTGCAGGAGGTCATTACGACCCCTGAGGGCAAGACCATCGTCGACTTCGGGCAGAACCTGGTCGGCTACCTGCACCTGAAGGTCAGCGGGCCGAGCGGCACCGTGCTCACGATGCGTCACGCCGAAGTGCTCGAGCACGGCGAGCTCGGGGTACGCCCGCTGCGCGCCGCGGCGGCGACCGACACCTTCACCTTCGCGGGCACCGGCGCAGCCGAGGAGTGGAAGCCGCGCTTCACCTTCCACGGTTTCCGCTACGCCGAGATCAGCGGCTGGCCGGGCGAGTTCGACCCGGACGCCGTGACCGCGGTCGTGGTGCACAGCGACATGGAGCGCACCGGATGGTTCGACAGCTCGCACGCGCTGGTGAACCGTCTTCACGAGAACGTGCTCTGGGGGATGAGAGGCAACTTCCTCTACCTCCCCACAGACTGCCCGCAGCGTGACGAGCGCCTGGGCTGGACGGGCGACATCCAGGTGTTCGCGCCCACCGCATCCTTCCTCTACAACTGCGATGGCTTCCTGGCCGGCTGGCTGAGGGACCTCGACCTCGAGCAGAAGCACTCGGACGGCATCGTGCCATTCATCGTGCCCAATGTGCTCGGGCCGGCCGTTCCGGCGGCGGCGTGGGGCGACGCAGCGACAGTCGTTCCGACGGTGCTCCGCGAGCGCTTCGGCGACACGGGCGTGGTTCGTGAGCAGTTCGACAGCATGAAGGCCTGGTCCGACGCGCTGCTCGACATCGCCGGCGAGCGACTGCTGTGGGAGGACCGCTTCCAGTTCGGCGACTGGCTCGACCCGGATGCCTCCCCCGACTTCCCCGCGGACGCCAAGACGGACGCGGACATCGTCGCGAGCGCGTACCTCTACCGCTCAGTGGACTTCACGGCGCGTGCCGCCGCCCTTCTCGGGGAGGACGCAGACGCGGCGAAGTACTCGGAGATCGCGGCACGCGTGAAGGACGCCTTCCTCGCCGAGTACGTCAGCGACTCCGGGCGGATGATGTCCGACGCACAGACCGGGTACGCCACCGCCATCATGTTCGGGTTGAGCTGTGACGCCGCGCAGGAGCAGCGGATGGGGGATCGGCTGGCCCACCTGACCCGCGCCTCCGGCTACCGCATCGGCACCGGCTTCGTCGGCACGCCGCTGATCACCGACGCGCTCACCCGCACCGGGCACGACGACACCGCGATGCGCCTGCTGACGCAGACCGAGAATCCCTCCTGGCTCTACCCGGTCACCATGGGCGCGACGACGATCTGGGAGCGCTGGGACTCGATGCTCGAGGACGGCTCCATCAACCCGGGCGAGATGACCTCGTTCAATCACTACGCGTTGGGCGCGGTGGCCGACTGGATGCACCGTCGCCTCGCCGGCCTCGCCCCGGGTGAGGCGGGCTACCGTCGCCTGCTGATCGCGCCAAGGCCGCTCAACGGATTCACCTCGGCATCCGCCCGCCACCTCACCCCGTACGGCATCGCGAGCGCGGGCTGGGTGCGCGAGGGTGACACCGTGACGGTGTCGATCGTGGTTCCGCCGAACGCGGACGCCAACGTCATCCTGCCGGGTACCACCGAGGCGATCCTGGTCGGTTCGGGTTCGCACAGCTGGCAGCTGAGCTACCCCGACACGACCGAGGCACCGCGGGAGCTTTCGATCGACAGCCCGCTGTCGGAGATCATCGACCACCCGACGGCTTTCTCGGTGCTTGCGGACGCGATCGCCGCCGAGGATGAGGAGCAGGCGGTGATCTTCCGCAAGCACACCAGGTGGACGCCGGGGCGCCCGCTCGGCGAGTCGATCCGCCGCACCCCGCCGCCCGTCGTCGCCGCTGTCGAGTCGGCATTGGCGGGCTTGAACACGCAGCGCAGTTGATGGGATCCCGCGGCGTGACCGCGCGGAGTCAGACGGTGACTGATGCAGCCCCGGCGGCTCGGGTTACCGTGGCGACATCCTCGGCCGCCAGCCGCCAGTGGGCGCTCCGGGCCGAGTCGAGGATGGTCGCGGGGCGGCTGGCACCCACCAGGGGAATGAGCGCGGTCGAGAGCTGCTGCATCCATGACAAGGTCAGCAACTGGATCGAGACCCCGGCTTCCGCGGCGATCGCTCGACGCGGGTCACCAGCAGACGGCACGGCACCGGGGCCGTCGAGGGGCAGGTAGGCCAGATAGCGGACACCCAGCTGCTCGCACCGGCGCACCATCGGCAGATCCTCGAAACGAAGGAACGAAAATCGGTTCTGAACCGACGCGATTGCTGTGACCGCGCGTGCCGCCTCGAGCTGCGCGATCGACACGTTGGAGAGGCCGATCTCCCGGATCTTCCCTTCTCTGCGGAGGGCCTCCAGGGTCGCGACGCTGTCATCGAGTGGGGTGTTCGGGTCGACGTGATGCAGCTGGTACAGGTCGAGCGTCTCGACGCCGAGGGTGCGCAAGCTCACCTCGCAGTTCGCCCGCAGAGTCGCTGCGCTCCCATCGATCGGGAAGCTGTGGCCGTCGCGCCAGTGACCACCCTTGGTCGCCACGACCACGTCGTCGTGCGGCCCGAAGTCGCGCAACGCGTCGTGCACCACGGATTCCGCCCAGCTCGTCTCGCCCACGCGCGTGTACGCGAGGGCGGTGTCGATCAACCGGATCCCCGCGGCCAAAGCAGCCACGACGGTTGCCACGGATCGACCGTGGGTGCCGTCCTTGAAGGCGAACTGCGCGGTTCCCAGTCCGATGCCCCGCACGGAATCCAGCCGCGATCCGACTGCCACCTCGGCCCTCAGCCCTTCACCGCGCCGCTGGTGAGCCCCGCGACGATCTGCCTGTTGAAGAAGATGTACAGCACGAGCGGCGGGATCGTGATCAGCAGGATGTCCATGAACAGCAGGTTGTATTGACTGAGGGACTGGCTCTGGAAGTTGTACAGGGTCAACTGCACCGTCGCGAGATCATTGCCCGGCAGGAAGTAGAGCGGATTCTGGAAGTCGTTGAATACCGCCACGGCCTGCACGACGATGACTGTGACCACGACCGGCCGCAGAAGCGGCAGGATCACCCGGAAGAACAGCCGCAGGGGTCCCGCGCCGTCGATGATGGCTGCTTCGTCGAGTTCTCGTGGGATCGTCGCGACGAAGGCACGGAACAGCAGGATCGAGAACGAGAGTCCGAAGGTGGCTTCGATGAGCACCCCGCTGAACAGGGTCTTGAAGATCCCGAGACCCTGGAGCACCCAGATCGTCGGCACGACAGCGGGTGGCACGATCAGCCCGGCGAGCACGAAGAAGTTGAGCACCGGCGTCCAGCGCGTGCGCTTGCGCTGCAGCATGTAGCCGACCATGGCCGCGAACACGACCATGACCGTGACGCTCGCGACCGTGAGGACGATCGAGTTGATGAACGCGGTCACGATCAGTCCGTCGTTGGCCTGGAGCACCCCGACCAGGTTGTCCCACAAGAGCCACTTCGCCGGAAGCGCGAAGTTCAGGTTCGACGCCTCGGCCGGGTCTTTCGCCGCCTGGATGATCACGAACGCGAACGGGACGAGGAACACGACGATCGAGACCAGGATCGCGACGATTCCCACGATCCACTGCCGCAGGCGCAGCCGGGTGCTCACAGTTCGACCTCCCGCCGGTTGATGAGCCAGGAGACGGGGACCATGATGGCGGTCACCACGAGAAAGAGCACAACGTTGCCCGCGGCCGACAACCCGTAGAGCCCGAACAGGTACTCCTTGTAGATGACGGATGCGATCACGTCGCTGGCGAACCCCGGGCCTCCGCCGGTGGTGGCCCAGATGATGTCGAACGACCGCAGGCCGCCGATGAGAGAAAGGATGATGACGGTCCCCATGGCGGGACGGGAGAGCGGCAGTGTGATGGAGCGGAAGATCCGCCAGCCGGAGGCGCCATCCATCCGGGCGGCCTCGTAGTACTCCTGAGGGATCGCCACGATGCCCGCCATGAAGATCAGCGTCGCGATGCCGACGCCTTTCCAAATGTCGACGCCGGCGATCGTGCCCAGTGCCATGTTGGGGTCGGTGAACCAACCCGGCTTCGGAAGCCCGACCGCACCGAGCACCGCGTTGACCATGCCGTGGAATGGATCGAGCAGCGACTTGAAGACGAATCCGATCCCGATCGTCGAGACCAGCACCGGAAAGAACACCACCGCCCGCAGATAGCCGCGACCGAGGATGGGCGAAGTCAGGAGCACGGCGAGCGCCAACCCGAGCACGACCTTCGCCGCTGACGTGACAAAGCCGTACTCGAAGGTGTGGATGAAGCCGTTCACCAACTGGGGATCCTGGAAGAACTGGATGAAGTTCGTGAAACCGATGAACTCGGCGGTCGAGAGATCCCAGCGCGTCAGGGCGAAATAGAAGGATGCGAAGGTCGGCACCGCGAAGAACACGACGAATAGCACGATCGCGGGGATGTAGAACCACGAGGGGTAGCTGCTGTGCTGGCGGCGCTTGACGGGACGCAACGGTGCCGACAAAGTGCGGGCGGGGATGGCTGTTGTTGTCATGGATGCTCCTCACCGAGCGGAGATCGCAGAGGCCGGCCGGTGAGAGCCGACCCCTGCGAGTCTGCGAACGGGCTGTTTACCAGCCCTTGATGCCCAGTTGCTGGGCCTGCTTCGTGACGTCCTGGTCGTACAGGTCGGCACCCTGCTGGGCCGTGTTCTGGCCGGTGGCAACCGCGATCAGGATCTTCTCCAGGTTCGGTCCCTTGATCGGCGACAGGAACTCGAGCGCGAGGCCCGTGTTTCCATCGTCCTGGTACTTCTGCTCATCCTTGACCAAGGTCGGAACGTCGGACGGCAGCGTGCACGCACTGGTCGCGAATGGTCCGGTCGGCAGCTGAGCCGAGGCCTGAATGTCGCAGCCTGCCTTCGAGGAGGCGAACGCCACCAGCTTCTTGGCCGCCGCCAGCTTGTCGCCGGTCGTCGACTTCGGAATGTAGAGGCTGTTCGGCTCCCACACCGTCATGTGCGCGGTTCCCTTGTCCGTCGGCAGTGCGAAGTAGCCGATGTCGTTGAGCTTGTCGGGGTTCGACTGCTGGATGTTCGGCAGCACCGCGGTGATCATCGGGTACTGCGCGGCGGTTCCCTCAGCGAGGAGCTTGAGGCCGTTCACGTTGGTCAGCGATGCGTAGTCCGCGTTGACGAGGCCCTTCTGGAAGACCTCCGCCGTGTGCTCGAAGCCGAGCACGCCCGGCTGCTTCGCGTACTTCGCGCTGGACTTGTTCGCGGTGTAGTCCGCCGCCCAGGTCTTATCTGTGGCGCTGATGTTGGCGAAGTCCGCAAGGACGAACAGCTGGCTGGTCCAGGTGTCCCCGAAGGTCTGGAGCACCGGGGTGATCCCGGCGGCCTTGATCTTCTCGCTGTTGCTGAGGAACTCGGCCCAGGTCTTCGGGACGGTCAGTCCGAGCTTGGAGTAGACGGCCTTGTTGTACATCACGCCGCCGGAGAACGAGGTGCCCCACGGGGCGCCGTAGAACTCGCCTTTTGTGGTCCCGGAGGTGCTGTCTTTGAAGTCCTGGGTGACATCCTTCGCCCAGGATTCCTTCGACAGGTCGACGAGACGCAGGCTCGGCTTGTCGCCCTGGATCTGGGAGCCGCTGTTGTACTGGAAGACGTCTTCCATCGAGCCGGTCGCGAGCTTGGTCTTCACGATGTTGTCACCGTCAGCGCCCTGCGGCTTCTGAGCGAGCTTGACAGTGATGGTGGGGTTCGCCTTCTCGAACGCCGCGATGAACTTGTTCGCTGTGGCGATCGTTGCGGGGCCATTGTCGGTCAGATAGCTGATCGTGACCTTGCCGCCGCTTGACGATCCGGACGAACAGGCTGCCAGTGCTGTGGCGACGAGAGCAATGCCGCCGAGAGCGGCCAGCACTCTCAGCGGGCGTGAACGAGAGAGCATTCTTTACCTCCTTGTAAAGGGGACTGCCTTGGTTGAAACCTTTCAACCGACGCAAACATAAGTCCGGGCGGGCGTGCTGTCAAACATTGATCCGGATGCGGGCGGTAACGATCGAGTAACGCGCCGTCCGTTCGAGCGCCTGCATCCGCTCGTGACTTGAAACGTTTTACAGTACGCACCTATGATTGCCGCTGCGTTGACGATGACGCCCGGAAGGGATCCGACATGACCACGCTGCCGCCGTCCGATTCGATCGACGCCTCGATCCACGCTGTGCGCCTCCGCACCCAGTACGACCCCGGGCTGCTCGGCATTCCGGGGGCAGGCCTGCGCCTGAGCTGGCGGGTCGAGGCGGCACGCGGGGCCGGCGCGCAACTCGGCTACCAGCTGGCGTGGGGCGCCGCCGACGATGCACTGACGACGGAGGCGGCCGTCGCATCCGGCAGCTCTCTCGCCATCGCCGCTCCCGGCCCCACTCCCGTCAGCCGGGAGCAGCGCCTCTACCGCGTGCGCATGGCGACCTCGGCCGGCTGGTCGGGCTGGAGCGAGCCGGTGAGTGTCGAGGCCGGGATCGGCGCGGCAGACTGGCAGGCGTCGGTCATCAGCATCCCGAGCACGGTCGGGGGCGCGTCACCGATCCTCCGCCACGAGTTCTCCCTCGACGCGGCGCCCGTCTCCGCCCGCCTGTACGCGAGCTTCCTGGGCCTCGGCGAGGTCTGGATCAACGGTATGCGCGTCTCAGACGAACACCTCGCGCCCGGATGGACCTCCTACCGCGATCGCATCCTGATCTCGACGGTCGACGTCGCCGAGCTGCTGGTCGCCGGCGACAACGCCATCGCGATCGCCCTGGCCGACGGCTGGTACCGCGGACGGATGGGCTTCGCGCGGCGCTCCTCGATCTACGGGGACCAGCTCGGCGCCCTCGCCCAGCTCGAGGTGACGACGGCCG
>JALYHS010000017.1 GCA_030776385.1 Actinomycetota bacterium | reverse complement strand
GGGACACGCTCCCTACGCGTGGACGGTGCTCGGCGCGGTGGCGCAGGCGACCGAGCGCGTCGAGCTGATGACCTACGTCACCTGCCCGACCATCCGATACCACCCGGCGATCGTGGCGCAGAAGTCGGCGACGCTCTCCCTGCTGTCCGATGGCCGTTTCACACTCGGGCTCGGCTCGGGCGAGAACCTCAACGAGCACGTCGTCGGCGCGGGCTGGCCGGCCGTGGATGCGCGGCAGGACGCCCTCGTCGAGGCGATCGAGATCATCCGAGAGCTGCACACCGGCGAGCTCGTCACCTACGACGGCGAGTACTTCCGCGTCGACTCGGCACGGATCTGGGACGTGCCGGACGGCGGCGTGCCCCTCGGCGCGGCGGTCTCGGGCGACAAGTCGGTCGCGAGATTCGCCCCGCTGGTCGACCACCTCATCCAGGTCCAGCCGGATGCCGATGTCGTCAGTTCCTGGAAGGCCACGCACGATGGCGCCTCGCGCATCATCGGGCAGCTGCCGATCTGCTGGGACCCCGACAAGGACACGGCCGTCGCGAAGGCCCACGACCAGTTCCGCTGGTTCGCCGGCGGCTGGCAGGTGAATGCAGACCTCCCGACCCCGGCCGGATTCGAAGGGGCGTCGAAGTTCGTCCGCCCCGAGGATGTTGCCGACTCCATCGCCTGCGGTCCCGACCTGGGCGAGCTCGCCGAGAGCGCCCGACCGTTCCTCGAGGCCGGCTTCACTGACATCGCGTTCGTGCAGGTCGGCGACGAGGGTCAGGATCGATTCCTGGCGGAGGCCGCCGGACCCCTGCTCGAGCGGGTGCGCGCGCTGAGCTGACAGCTCAGCCGACGGGGTCAAGCTGGTCGTAGTGCTTGACGCCGCTGCCGAGCTCGTCGGAACCACCCTCGAAGATCTTGGTCCCGGTGAGGTGGGGGCTCCGCTTCCGCGCGCTGATGATCTGCGCGATGCACGCGTCGAAACTCTCGACGCTGAATCGGTATGGCACGCCTTCGATCGTGTATTCGTAGTGCCACATGGGACTACTCCTGGGTCACGCGCAACCGTAGTCCCCACGTGGCGCAGAATCGGGGGATGGATATGAAACTCGAGGTCGTTCCGTTGCGAGTCGCCGATGTCGACCGGAGCAAGGCGTTCTACGTGGATGTGGTCGGCTTCGGCCTCGATCACGACGTGGAGCCGGGCAACGGGATGCGGATCGTGCAGTTGACTCCCCCGGGGTCCGCGTGCTCGATCGTGATCGGCACGGGGATGGGCACGAGCAACCCCGCTGACGGAACGATCAACGGCTTGCACCTGGTCGTCGAGGACATCGTGGCGGCCCGAGAGCTGCTCGCCGGTCGCGGCGCCGAGGTGAGCGAGGTCGAGGACATGGGCGGCGTCAAGTTCGCATTCTTCGCCGATCCGGACGGGAACTCGTGGACCCTGCAGGAGATCCCGCCGGGGGCGAGGTTGGATCTCCCGTCGGACTAGCTCAGAGCCGCTCCCGGGGTCGGAGCGAGCGCAGCGCATTGAGGATCGTCGCGAGGTCCACGATCTCCTGCACGCCCGCTCCGAGTGTCGCGGGAATGACGCCGAACGCCGCAACGAGCATCAGGCCGACGCTCAGCGACATGCCGAGCCAGATGCTCTGCATGGCCACCCGAACGGTGTCCCTGCCGATCTCGATGGCGCGTACGACCCGCGAGATGTCGTCGACGAGGATCACCGCGGACGCCGACTCGCTGGCCGAGGTGGCACCGCGCGCGCCCATCGCGATGCCGACATCCGCCGAGGCGAGGACGGGCGCGTCGTTCACCCCGTCGCCCACCATCAGCACCGGACGTCCTCGCGCCGAACGGACGGCATCCACCTTGTCGGCGGGAAGGCAGTTCGCTCTCACCTGCGTGATCCCGATCGCGGATGCCACGTGATCGGCGGTCGCCTGAGCGTCACCGGTCAGCATGACGATGTCGGGGATGCCGAGGTCGCGCAGCGCTTGGACGGTCGACCCGGCGTTGTCCCGCACTGGATCCGCGGCGACGATCGTGCCGGCGAATCGGTCGTCGACGACGAGGTAGATGGCGAGCTCGCCCCCTGAGATCGCCGCCTCGGGCACCTCGTCGTGCGCCTGATCCCGCGCGAACCGGAGCGTTCCGATCGCCACGCGATGATCCGCCAACGTCGCACGGACCCCTTGCGCGGCGATCTCCTCGGAGTTCGAGGCGCCGATCAGGACGAGATTCCGTGACGTCGCGGCATCGACGATCGACGCCGCCAGGACGTGCGAGGAGAGTTGCTCCGCCGACGCGGCGAGGGTGAGGAGTGCGGCGTCGGTCCATGGCGGCATCACCGCGATCGACGAGATCGTCGGCGTGCCCTTCGTCAACGTGCCGGTCTTGTCGAACATCACCGTGCGAATCCGCGCGAGCTGTTCGAGCACCCCACCACCCTTGACGATGATGCCGTTGCGCGCCGCGCGACTCATCCCGCCCATGAACGCAACGGGCGCTGCAAGAACCAGCGGGCACGGGGTCGCCAGCACCAGGACTTCGGCGAAACGCACGGGGTCGCCGGACGCCAGCCACGCGATGCCGCCGATCAGCAGGGAGACCGCGGTGAAAGGGATCGCATAGCGGTCGGCCAGCCGGACGACGGGCGCCTTGTTGTCCGACGCCTTCTTGACCAGGGCGACGATGCTCTGGAACTGGCTGTCGCGCGCCAGAGCCGTCGCGACGATGACGGCAGCCGTGTTGCCGTTCACGGACCCGCTCAGCACCAGGTCGCCCGCGACCCGCGTCACCGGCAGGCTCTCGCCCGTCAACGACGACTGGTCGAAAGACGCGCTCACCGACCGCAAACTGCCGTCGATCGGCACGATCTCACCGGAGCGAACCAGCAACGCGTCTCCGACCTCGACATCCACCGCGGCGATCTCTTCGACCGTCGTGGTCCCGGGAACCAGGCGGTGCGCGGACTGCGGCTCACGGGCGAGCAGGGCTGTCAGCTCGCGCTGGGCCCGACCCTGCGCGTAGTCCTCGAGCGCTTTCCCGCCCGACACCATGAGCACGATGATCATGCTCGCGATGACCTCGCCCACCGCGACGGTCGCCACGATGGCGACGATGGCGAGGAGGTCGATGCCGAACTGGCGGCGTCGCACCAGCTGCAGCATCCCCCACGCCTCGATCGCGGCGACGATGATCGCGAACCCCGCGAAGCCCCAGCGTGCGAGTTGTTCGTGGCCGGTCAGCCACAGCACCGCGCCGATCGCGCCGACGAGGACCGTCGCCGCAACGATGGGGTACCGCGGCCACCCGCCGCGGTCCCGAACCGTCGTGGAGGACCTCGATGACATGGGTGAGCCGATCGTGTGAGGGTGCAGCCGAGAGGCCGGCGCACGTCGACCTCGAGCGTGACACCGCGCCCGCTCGTGTGCCGGGGTCGAACGTCCCTTCAGGTGACACCCTTGAGCGCCGATCCCGCGCCACAGGGGACCTTCGGCACTGGCTGCTCCACGACCTCGCGGGCACCCTCGATCTCGGGAGTCGGAACCGCGCGCCGACCCTCCGTGTCAACGGATCCGACCGCGCGACCGACGAAGAGGAACCTGCCATGAGAGCCGCCGTAGTCACCGCATTCGCCGACCCGCTCGAGATCCTCGAACGCGCGGTGCCGACGCCAGGACCCGACGAGGTTCTCGTCCGTCTCGAGACGAGCGGACTGTGCCACACCGACATCCATGCCGCGCACGGAGACTGGCCGGTCAAGCCGACACCGCCGTTCGTTCCCGGTCACGAAGGGGTCGGCATCATCGAGAAGCTCGGCGCCGCGGTGACCAACCGCCACCTCGGCGAACGCGTGGCGATCCCGTGGCTCGGCTACGCGTGCGGCGAGTGCCGCTACTGCATCGACGGCCGCGAGACCCTCTGCGAGAAGCAGCACAACAGCGGATACTCCGTCGACGGCACCTTCGCCGAGTACACGGTCGCCAGTGCGAAATACGTCGTGCCGGTGCCCGACGGGATCACCTCGATGGATGCTGCGCCGCTGACCTGCGCCGGCGTGACGGCCTACAAGGCGCTCAAGGTGGCCAAGATCGTCCCCACCGAGCGCGTCGCGATCTTCGGAATCGGTGGCCTCGGCCACCTCGCCGTCCAGTACGCCGCGATCATGGGCGGAACGGTCATCGCGGTCGACATCGAGGAGCCGAAGTTGGAGCTCGCTCACGAGCTGGGCGCCCATCACCTCGTCAACGCGGCCAGCGGCGACCCGGTCGCCGCCATCCAGGCTCTCGGCGGTGCGGATGTCGCTGTGGTTCTCGCCGCCTCACCGCGCGTGTTCGAGCAGGCCTTCTCCTCGCTGAACCGCGGCGGTCGGCTGATCTGCGTCGCGCTCCCCGCCGACGAGACCATGAACATCTCGATCTTCGAAACGGTGCTGAAGGGGATCTCGATCATCGGATCGATCGTCGGCACCCGTCAGGATGTCGCCGAGGTCTTCGAACTGCACGCCGCCGGCCGCACGAAGATCATCGCCGAGGGGCGCAAGCTCGAGCAGGTCAACGAGGCGATCGCCGAAGTGCTTTCGGGGAAGGTTCTTGCGCGGCTGGTCTTCGAGTACTGAGTCTTCGAGTACTGAGCAGCAGCCACACCACCACGACGCCCGGCCACAGCGATTCGCTGTCCGCCGCGATCCGTTCGACGAGTCCGATCGTTCCCGTCTGCGGCGAAGTCCAGACGACGAGGAACCAAACGCACACGGCGGTCAGGAGCAGGGTGCTGACGGTGGCGCCGAGCGGTCGCACTACCGCAGGGAAGCTGCGCGACATCCGCATTCCCAGCAGTGGCCATGCCGCCAACAAGATGAATCCGACGATGGCGCTCACCCGGTGCGGCACCGAGGTGCTCGCCACGGTCGGCAACGGGAACGCCGCCACCGCCAGGCTCGCGACTCCTGCGAGCACGAGCGCCGCTCGGCCGGCCGGTCCGACGCCGCGAGCGAACAGTCCGGTGAGCACGTGGCAGAGCGCCGCGATGACGAAGACGACGGTCATCGCGGCGCGGGTCGGCGCATCTCCGGCGGCCAGCTCGCTGATCGTCTGGGCGGCGGGGCGGTATGCGGGCCAACTCGCGCCGACGACCGCCGTGCCGCCGATGAAGAGGATCGGGCCGAGGATTGCGGAGACGACGGCGGGGCGACCGACGAACGGATGCGGGGCCGCGTTCACGAGATCAGGGTAGTCCGCATCCGCCGACGGGACCTTCGGCACCCGTGACGTGGGCCACGGATGCGACGATGATGGGCGTGCGCTTCCGCGCGCCACCGTGAAACGCCGTGCCCCGTCGTGCACCGTCGTGAACCGCAGAATGAGGATCAGATGACCGAGAGCCCCTCCCGCACCGTCACCCCGAGGGCGTCCGGCCCGGCTCGCGCCTTCAACGCCCTGATCGGCGTGACGACGCTCGGCATCTTCCTGCAGGCGATCACGGCCGGAGAGTTCGTCTCGCAGGACCACCGCGAGGGCTGGATCGCCGCACACAACATCATCTCGAACGTGACTCTGACCGTCGCGGTGATAGCCGCGGTTGCGGGCTTCGCGGCTGGTCGTGTCAACAGGATGGCGGCGTGGGCCAGTGTCGTTCTCGTCGTCCTGCTGCTCGTGCAGACCGTGCTCGGGCACCTGATCACCGACGGCAAGCAGGACTACTTGATCGGCGTGCACGTCCCGCTCGCCTTCCTCATCTTCGGTCTCACGATCTGGTTGTCGATCCGCGGCGCTCTGGCGCGGCGCGCACGCTCCACCGCGGTGTGACCGCGCACCCGACATC
>JALYHS010000016.1 GCA_030776385.1 Actinomycetota bacterium | reverse complement strand
GTGGTGGCGCGTCCGTGCGGCGGCGCGCACACTCATCGTCAATGACTGGCTGCGCAAGCGATACCGCCGCCGGCCGCACCAGAAGGTGCTGCAGACCTGGCACGGAACCATGCTCAAGCGTCTCGCCCTCGACCGCGATCCGGGGCTGCGCACTCGCCTCGCCGTGACGCGCGAGAGCCGCCGTTGGGATGCGTTGCTCGCCCAGAACTCGTACAGCGCCGACATATTCCGCTCGGCGTACGCGATGCGCAAACCGATCTGGCAGGAGGGATACCCGCGCAACGACATGTTCGGGGACCCCTCGCGTGTGGCGGCCGTCCGCCGTGAGCTCGGGCTCGCCGAGAACGTCCGCGTCGTGCTCTATGCACCGACCTGGCGCGACGACCGCACCGAGATGGTCGACTACGTGGATCTCGCCAGCTTCGCCGGCGAACTCGGCCCGAACCACGTGTTGCTCGTGCGAGGCCACTCCCGGACCCTCCGCTATGGACAGGATCTGGAGGCCGAGCGCCTCATCGACGTCACCAGCTACCCGAGCATGGCCGAACTGCTGCAACTCGCGGACGTATTCGTCACCGACTACTCCTCGGCGATGTTCGACTTCGCCGCCACCGGCCGCCCGATGGTCTTCTTCACCCCGGATCTTGCCCACTACAGCACCGATCTGCGCGGCTTCTACTTCGACCTGCTCGCCGAGGCGCCGGGGCCGGTGGTCGCCGATCGAGCCGGCCTCCGCGCCGCAATCCTCGAGGCGGATGCAGGCGCCCCCGACTTCGCCGACCGTCGCGCCGCCTGGCGCTCCCGCTTCACACCGCTCGACGACGGCTCGGCCGGGGAGCGCGTCGTGCGCCGCCTCCTCGCGGAGGGCTGGCTGGGCTGAGCGTGTCCCGGATGCGGCTCAGGACTCGGTGCGGGAGGTGTCGACCGAGTCGCCGGCTCCGCTGACGACGCCGCGCAGAAAGCCGGTGCCCCAGCTGAAGTGCATGATCGCGATCACCAGCATGAAGCGGAGGCGATCGGTGATCGGCCCAGGGGTGCGGACGCCCGCTGCGATCAGGAGGAGCAGGTACAGGGCCGGGCCGAGGTAGACGAGGGCGACGATCCAGCCCAGGATGCCGTGCAGCACGCCGCTCGCATGGAGTGGGATCGCGATGAGGGAGAGCACCGTCGCGATCACCAGGACCGGCGGCGCGAAGAAGCGGAGCGGGTTGCGCGATCCGAGTCGGCGGACCAGTTCCGCCCGCCAGACACCCGTGGCGAAGAACTGCCGCGCGAGTTTCGGCGGGGTGCTGCGTGGCCAGTATCTGACGCGCAGGCCGGGATCGAGCCAGACCGTCTTGCCCGCCTGCCGGAACCGGTAGTTGAGCTCCCAGTCCTCCCCCCGGCGCAGGGTCTCGTCGAAGTAGCCGACCTCAGCCAGCGCGTCGCCGCGCATCACGCCCAGGTACGCCGACTCGGCCGGACCCTCGTGGGCATCACCGCCGTGGTAGGCCCCGCCGCCGAGGCCGAAGGGGCTGTTGTACGCCCGGGCAACAGCGGCCTGGAAGCCGGGCCGGCCGGTCGCGACCATGATTCCGCCGACGCTGGCGGCTCCGGTTCGTTCGAGGGTGTCGATGCCGCGAGTGGTGTACCCGTCGGCGAGTTCGGTGTGCGCATCCACCCGGATGACGTACGGATACCGGCACGCCTTGATCGCCAGGTTGAGCCCGATCGGAATGTCCATGCCGTCGTTCTCGACGACCCGGATGCGGTCATCCGCGGCCGAGAGTCGCTCGATGATGCCGCGCGTACCGTCGTGCGAGGGTCCCAGGGCGAGGACGATCTCGACAGGACCGGCGTAGTCCTGGGCGAGCACGCTTCCGATCGCGGACTCGACATACTCCGCCTCGTTGAGCACCGGCATCACGTACGACACGCCGACGCGTGGCGCAATGCTGGGCATTCGGCGAGCCTATCAGCGGCGAAATCACGGCCGCGGGCGGTTCCGACGGGCGGCCCCGCCGGCCCGCCGGCACCGTTCGGTCAGAGTTGCAGGCTGCCCAAGGTGACCGAGACGGTCGACGAGTCGGATCCGCGCACGAAGGTCACTTTCGCGGTGCTCCCGGCGGCGAGCGACCGCACCTGCGCTGTGAGGTCGGTGCTGTCGGTGATCGGGATCCCGTTAAAGGAGGTGACCACGTCACCCTTTTTGAGTCCCGCCTTGTCCGCGCCGCCACCGGAGCTCACCTCGGCGATCAGGGCGCCGACGACCGAGCTCGACGAGCTGGTCGCTGTGGTGACCGAGGCGCCGAGGAGCCCGTGGCTGCCTTTGCCGTCCTTGATGATCTCGCCGGAGATGCGCTTGGCGAGTTGAGCGGGGATCGCGAAGCCGACTCCGATGGATCCCGACTGGGAGCTCGCGTCGGTGCTTCCAGTGCTCGCGATGGCGACGTTGATGCCGATCAGCTTGCCCGAGCTGTCGAGGAGCGCGCCACCCGAGTTGCCGGGGTTGATCGGGGCATCCGTCTGAATGACCGGGAGCGAGATCTCGGCGCTCTGCGTCGTCGGCGTCGTGGTGGTGCCACCGCTTCCGCCGCTGCCGGTTCCTCCGCTGCCGCCGCCGAAGTTCCAGAAGTTGAACGGCGAGGAGCCACTGCCCGGGGTGCTGGTGTCGCCCGAGCTGCTGTTCGGCACGGCCGATGAGGCGATCTGGATGCTGCGGTTGAGCGAGCTGATGATCCCGTCGGTGACGGTGTTCGAGAGTCCGAGCGGCGCCCCGATCGCGATCGCCTTCTGGCCGACGTTGAGGTTGTTGGAGTTGCCGAACTCGATCGGCTGGAGGCCGCTGGCGTCGGTGAGTTTGATGACGGCGAGGTCGACGATCGGGTCGGTGCCCACAACAGTGGCCTTGTAGAGCTTGCCGTTGGCGGCGGTGACCTCGATGGTCCCGGCGGCGGAGGCTCCGTCGAGCGTGACGACGTGCGTGTTGGTGAGGACGTACCCGTCCGACGTGAGCACGACACCCGAGCCGGTGCCGCTCTCGGCGGACGTCGCAACGGAGATCGTGACTACCGAGGGGCCGGCCTTCGCGGCGACGGCGGTGGTGGTGCTGACGTCGTCCTTGTTGTTGACGGTGATGGTCTGCGGTGTTGAGGCGCTCGTGCTGCTCGAACGATCGCTCGAGCTCATGGCGGCGGCGACGACGCCACCACCGGCAGCGCCGCCGACGATCGCGCCCACCGCCAGAGCACCGATGAGCAGACCGACCGGTCGCTTGGTCTTCGTGGTTGTGGGAGCTGCGCCTACGGATCCCGCGGCAGCGGGTGCCGCCGGAGGCACGGTGGCAGCGGGGTATGGCTGGGTGGCAGCGGAAGAGGGCGAAGCCGGTGCGGCGGCGGGGGGCGCGGCATCCGGAAGCGGCCGGGTTGCGGAGGGGGTCGGCTCGGCAGCGTTCGGCTCAGCAGCGGTTGCTGTCGGAACTGTCTCGTTGGCGTCGATGGGGGTGCTGCGCTCTTCCCCGGTGCGGTCGGCGTCGGACGGGATCTGCGGTGAGTCGGGCATGGTCGGGATGCTCCTTTCAGCGGAGCCAGCATCCCGCGTGAAGCTGAACGTTTCATTGGCTCGCGCTGGGAGCCTACTGCCGTTGTCGGCGGCGTGGCCTCAGCATCCGGGACCCGAGGGACTGGCGACGCAATCGTGGTCGACGAGCACCGTTTTGGCACCCGTCACCGTCACACGGAGGTCATTGGCCGGCAGGGCGATCGTGCCGACGACGGGTCGGAATGCACCAGATCCGAACTGATACTCGGCGCGGAAGTCGATGGTGAGCCGGATGACGTACTCCCCCTCGACCGTGTACACGTGGCTGGTCGGGGTGGGGTCGAAGTCCGCGAGCCCGAGTTGGGCCCAGGTGCCACCCTTCGTGGGCCGGACAGCGGCCGCGCCGTCGCCGTAGTTCCAGCGAAAGGCGACGGGCGTGAATCGCACCGCGGCAGGCTGCCCGAGCAGAGTCCCCGGAACGACTTGTTGCCCCACGATCGCATAGAAGTTGGCGTCGAGGCCCGGAACGACCCAGCCG
>JALYHS010000015.1 GCA_030776385.1 Actinomycetota bacterium | reverse complement strand
GTCGGGGGCCGGATGCTCGATCCGACCATCGCCTGGATCACCAGTGACACCGCACCCGAGACCCCGTTCGGCGCCGCGTTCCGAGTCGTCGAGCGGTTCCCGCTCGACGTGAAGACGCTCAAGAAGGAACTGGCTGCTCGCCGGATCGGCACGCTCGAGATCAAGAAACGAGGAGTCGACGTGGACCCGGCCGCGTTCCGGGCGCGGCTCTCACTGAAGGGGGACGCGAGCGCGACCCTGGTCCTGACGCGGATCGGCGGCGCACGGGTCGCACTACTCGCCGAGCGGCTCTAGTTCGACCCGAACCCGAGCCCGGACGCGACGAAGGGCCGGACGCGAACGCCCGGCCCACGTCGGTGCTTCAGTTCCCGTAGTTTCCGATCACGGCGGCCGGAATCAGGAAGCTGGCGATGAAACCGGCAACCGTGATGAGACCGAGAATCACACCCAGGATGATTCCGACGATGCCGGTGATGAGAGCGACGGTGCGCATCCACGAGGGGGCACCCGGCTCGGCCTTCTTGGCGCGACCACTCACGATCAAAGCCGCGATGCCACCGCCCACACCGATGATGAATGTCCAGGCGAAGAGGACACTCGCGATACCGAGGGCGAAACCGACGATGCTCATCGTCTGCTTCGGACCCGCCACGGCAGGTGCTGCCGCGTAGGCCGGGGCAGCCGGCGCCGCCGGGGTCGTGACGGGCGGCGTGACCGGCTCGGGCGTCGCCGGGGTGGGTGTCGAATCGGTCATAGTCCGATTGCTCCTTTGAAGTTGGGTGGAGTAGCGACGCCTATCGTCCCAGCCTGGAAGAAGGCTGTCAACGGGGGACATCGACCGTTCACGCGGGGGACAGCCCTTAGAAGTTGCCGTAACTGTTGCTGGACGACACCGCCGCGACGACGATGATCGCGTAGATGACGCCGATGAGAATCCCCAGACCAATGAACACGTAGCCGAGCACCGTGCCCGCCAGTGCGAGGCCGTGGCCTCCCTGGCCGGTGCGCTTGATCTGGCCGAGGGCCATGTGCCCGCAGATCACGCCCCCGAGGGGGACGAAGAATGCGAGGATCAGCGCCACGATCGCGAGCGTGTTCGTCGGCGGGGCTGCGGCGTACTGCTGGGACGCGTAGCCCTGGCTCCCATACGGCGGGGCGGTCGCGCCGTATGGCGTCGGCGTCACCTCGTATGGGTTGGGGCGCGCCGGTTCCGGGACGGCGGGCGGCGCCGGAGGCACGGTCGCTGCAGGAGGCGGCGGAATGGGCGGGACGCCCGAAGCGGGCGGGACGGGAGGGACCGGAGGCGTGTCGGACATGCGGAACATGCTCCCACGGATCAGGCCTGGATCGTTGTCACCGGCAGGGTCGAGTCGGCGCCGACGACGAGCCCGGAGGGCTCGTGACCCTCGCTCACGAGACGTGCACCCAGGGCCGCGATCATGGCCCCGTTGTCGGTGCAGAGCGACACCGGCGGGATGCGCAGGGTGATGCCCGCGGCATCCGCCCGTTCCTGCGCCAGGGCTCGAATGCGCGCGTTGGCCACCACGCCGCCACCGAGCAGCAGCCGGGGGACTCCGAGCCGCTCGCACGCCGCGATCGCCTTCGCGGTGAGCACATCGGCGACCGATTCGCGGAAGCTCGCCGCGACATCCGGGATCGAGAGCTCCTCGCCGCTGCCCTCCACGACGCGATCCCGTGCGGCCTCGACACACCGCGCGACGGCCGTCTTGAGCCCGGAGAACGAGAAGTCGTCGCGATGCCGCTCGAGATCTTTGGGGGCGGTCAGCCCGCGGGGGAAGCGGATCGCGTGCGGGTCCCCTTCTGCCGCCGCGCGGTCGATCTGCGGGCCGCCCGGATACGGCAGCCCCAGCAGCCGCGCGACCTTGTCGAACGCCTCCCCCGCGGCGTCGTCGATCGTCTCACCGAGCAGCTCGACGTCGTTCGCGAGGTCGCGCACCAGCAGGAGCGAGGTGTGCCCACCCGAGACGAGCAGCGCGACGGTCGGCAGTTCGAGCTCGTGCTCGGGCTCTCCCGGGCGATGGAGCAGGTCGGCGCCGACGTGGCCGACCAGGTGGTTGACGGCGTAGAACGGGATGCCGAGCGAGATCGCGAGCGCCTTCGCCGCCCCGACGCCGACCATCAGAGCGCCCGCAAGACCGGGTCCGCTGGTCACGGCGATCGCGTCGAGCTCGTCGAGCGTGACACCCGCCTCAGCG
>JALYHS010000014.1 GCA_030776385.1 Actinomycetota bacterium | reverse complement strand
ATGAGCGAGCAGGTGGAGCGCCGACTGCTGGAGCTGCTCGATCATCCGACCGAGTCGCCGTACGGCAACCCGATCCCCGCGCTCGACGAACTGGGCGACCCGTTGGCGCGTCCGTTCCTCGAGGGTGTCATCAACCTGGTCAACCGGGTCAGCGGCGAGACCGGACCGGTCACCGGAACGATCCGACGGCTCGGAGAACCTGTGCAGTTCGAGCCGGAACTGCTGCAGCAGCTGCTTGCTGCCGGTGTCATCCCGGGTGCCGAGGCGACTATCTCGGCGGCCGGATCGTACATTCTCGTGCAGGTCGACGGCCACGGGGAGGGGCTCGAACTGCCGAGCGAAGTCGCCGTACACGTCTACGTCGCCGCCTGATTCTTCCCACATCTTGGGGTGCCGGACTGGCGCAGCCCCTAACCCTCGCGTATGGTGGCGAAGTCCTCTCGTCCACGCAAGCCGGACGGAGGCCGCTTCGCAGGGCGTCTCGTTCACCCATCCTCTGCGACGCGTCGTGACATACGACAAGGATGGGGCGGCGACCTAGTGCCGGCCGAGACGCGGGAGATCTTCTCTTTGTTCTCAGGAAACTCAAGCCGTACCGTTCCCCCGGCGGTACTCAGTCTGGCCGTGATGGCGGTCGCCATCCCGGCGATTTTTGCGACCGTCGCGCTCCCGGCCTACGCCGCGCGCTCGACCTCGTCGAACTCCGGTGCGGATGCCACCGCGCAGATCCAGCACATGAAGGTCACCGAAGCGCAGGCCGTCGCCGTCGCCGTTGATGCACCCGCTGCGATCACCGCGCGTGACACCTTCACCGCCACCTCCGAAGCGGAGCTCACGCGCGCCAAGTTGAAGGCTCAGCTCGCTGCTGTGAAATACAGCGGACCGAGCGTGCGCGCCCTGCTGGCCAACCCTCCGTACCCGAGCTTCAGTCTCGACGAGGTCGTCGCGGTCGCCGAGCGGTACCAGGGCGTCCCTTATGTCTACGGCGGTGCATCGCCCGCTGGCTTCGACTGCTCCGGATTCACGCAGTTCGTCTACGCGCAGTTCGGCGTCTCCCTACCGCACTCGGCCGCACGCCAGGGGGCCGGCGGCGCGCAGATCGCTCCGGCGGATGCCCGCCCCGGCGACATTGTCGCCATGGACGGCGGCGGTCACGTCGGCATCTACCTCGGCGGCAACATGATGATCGACGCGCCCGAGCCGGGCCGCGTGGTGCAGATCCGGGCGATCTACACTCCCGGGCACTGGTTCGTGCGGTACGGAATCTGAATCTTCTGTCGCGCCGCCGCTGCTGCGGCGCGACCTGAACGTTTTTCGTATCGTCACCCAGCCGTGATGCGAGTCGGTTAGCCTGGAGCCCTCGGTATCAACGGATTCGGGAGAGCCCATGTGGAACTCGAGCAGCATCCCCACCACGGATGCGCGCGCGATCTTCTTCATACGGCACAGCATTCGTCCGGTCGTGCACTGTCACGCTCCGGGTCGGTAAGGCGCTGTCGTTCGCGACGGCGCCTTTTTTTGCGCTCCTGACCTCCGCTGAGCCGGGGAATCGAATGCCCGCAAGCCGTGCGGGCGCCTTCGAGAGGAGCCCCTATGCGCACCCTGGTACTCAACGCCGGCTACGAGCCGCTGGCCGTCGTGTCCTTCAAGCGGGCCATCGTGCTCGTACTCGACGGCAAGGCATCGATCGTCGCGAGTGATGACGAGCACCCCGTGCTGAGCGCATCGGGGGTATGGGAGCGTCCCTCGGTGATCCTGTTGCGGCGGTACGTTCGCATCCCGAATGGGAGGGCCGTCCCGGTCTCGCGACGCGGGGTGCTGCGGCGAGACTCTGCACGGTGCGCATACTGCGGGAGCACAGCATCCACGATCGATCACGTCATTCCGAGGTCGCGCGGCGGGGCCGACAGCTGGGAGAACCTGGTCGCCTGCTGCCTGCGCTGCAACAACGTGAAAGGCGACCGTACGCCGCAGGAGATGGGGTGGTCGTTGCGGCACATTCCCCGCGCCCCCCACGGCACCGCCTGGCTGGTGCGCGGCGTGGAACGGGCGCAGCCGCAGTGGGAAGAGTTCCTGGCGCCTGCCGCCTGAGAGCGCGGTTTCGAGCGCCGAGACGGATCCCGTTGCAGCAAACGTTTTGGGGATGACCTTTTCTCGGGTAGAACGCCCGTGTTACCCCTTGGTTACGGGCCGTTATATCAACGTGACAATTGCCGAAAAGTCCCCTAGGCTCGGTCGGGTCGCTAACCCGGAGGCTTTATGACGGAACGCGAGATCCCCGCATTTTCGGGATTTCACTCTGGCGGGAAGACGAACGCAGTAGCACCGTTCGCACCGCCATCCGTCGGTGAACCCGAATTCCTGATGAACACTGACTCTTTGACTACCGCACCCGCAGGCATGACCCGCCGCGAGATGCGCGCC
>JALYHS010000013.1 GCA_030776385.1 Actinomycetota bacterium | reverse complement strand
ATTCGCGGGGATCTCGATCCGAAAGGGGAGCTCGATCCGCGGGGGATCTCGATGCGAAAGGGGAGAAGGTCAGCCGGCGGAGCGCGCAGACTTCAGGTTCTGCCGAGCGGCCTTGCGCTGGTGGCGCGCCTTGACGGACCCGACGGTGAGCGGCTCACGCTCCTCGTGTTCCTGACCGAGGTACTTCTTGGCGAAGGCGACCGTTTCGCGCAGCATCCGCAGCTTGGTCTTCTCGTCGCGGATCTTGTGGAGGGTGACTTCGGCGACGACCTGCCCGGTCCAGTTGTTCTCGGCGAGCCAGGTGAGGGTCTCGGCAACCGGCTGGTTACCGTAGCCGGGGACCAGGTGCTCGTCGAACATGTTGCCCTCGTCGACCGACTTCGTTCCGTCGCAGAGATGGATGTGGCGCAACCGGTCGCCCATGGCCATCGCGTACTCGAGGGAGTCGCGCCCCGTGAGGGAGGCGTGTGAGAAGTCGAGCGTCATCGCATCCGGATTCATGTCGATCGGATCGGGGCTCGGCGAGTACGCCTTCAGGTTCTTGCCGCCGACCTTCCACGGGAACATGTTCTCGACGCAGATCTCGACCCCGGTAGCGGTCTGCGTCTCGGCGACGACGCGAACGAAGTTCTCGGCATAGCCGGACTGCCAGCGGAACGGCGGGTGTACGACGACGCTCGGGGCGCCGACCGCGGCCGCGAGTTCGGCGGAGCGCTGCAGCTTCACACCCGGATCGCGACCCCAGACGAAGGTCGTCAGGAACAGGGTCGGGGCGTGGATCGAGAGGATCGGGAGACTGTACTTCTCGCTCAGCGCGCGGAGAGCGATCGGGTCCTGGGTCACCGGATCGTTGGTGACCATGATCTCCATGCCGTCGAACCCGACGAGGCGTGCCATCTTGAAGGCCTTCTCAACGGACGCGGGGAAAACGCAGGTGGTGCTCATGCCGATGGGAATCATTTCGCTCAAACCTAACGTGCGGATGTGTCCGGAGGGCGACAGTCTCAGCAACTCGGAAACCGCGGCTATCCCCAGTTCGGAGCGGGCAGGAATGGCGCTTGCATTTCCGGTGGCGGCGAACCTCCGAGGCGCGCACACGGGTCGAGCGCGGGCACCGCGAAAGGGGCGGTGCGAAGCGACGATGCTAGCTTGGGTTCATGAGCGATGAGCGATATGACTTCGTCGTCGCCTCGAATCGTCTCCCCGTCGATCGAGTGATCGATGACGACGGCGCACCGAATTGGCGCCCATCACCCGGCGGCCTGGTGACCGCGCTCGAACCCGTCATGCGCGCGGCCGACGGCGCGTGGGTGGGCTGGGCCGGCCAGGCAGATCTCGACCTCGAACCGTTCGACTGGGACGGCATCCGGATCGTGCCGATCAAGCTCACTGACGATGATCTCGAGAACTTCTACGAGGGGTTCAGCAACGACACACTCTGGCCGCTCTACCACGACGTGATCGCGCCGCCGAGTTACCACCGGATCTGGTGGGACAGCTACGTGAGCGTCAACCAGCGCTTCGCCAACGCGATCGCGTCCGTGTCCGCGGTGGGCGCAACGGTCTGGGTGCAGGACTACCAGTTGCAGTTGGTTCCGCGGATGCTGCGGCAGGCAAGGCCGGATCTCACGATCGGCTTCTTCAATCACATTCCGTTCCCGGCATACGGGATCTTCTCGCAACTCCCGTGGCGGGCACAGATCATCGAAGGGCTTCTGGGCGCCGACGTCATCGGCTTCCAGCGGGTCGCGGATGCCGGGAACTTCTCCCGGGCCGTCCGGCGCCTCCTCGGGTACTCGACCAAGAACCCGGTCATCGAGGTCCCGGCGCGCGCCGGACTTCCGAGGCGCCGGGTGATCGCACGCGCGTTCCCGATCTCGATCGACGTGGAGAGTTTCGAGCGACTCGCCCGCAGCCCGGACGTGCAGGCTCGGGCGGCCCAGATCCGCCACGACCTCGGCAACCCGAAGACGATCATGCTCGGCGTCGACCGCTTGGACTACACAAAGGGGATCGGTCACCGGCTGAAGGCCTTCGGCGAACTGCTCGAAGACGGCCGACTCAAGGTCGAGGACATCACGCTGGTGCAGGTCGCCAGCCCGAGCCGCGAACGCGTCGAAACGTACCGCCAGCTGCGGGACGAGATCGAGCTGACTGTCGGCCGCATCAACGGCGACTACGGGACCATCAGCCATCAGGCGGTGAGCTATCTGCACCACGGCTTCCCGCGCGAGGAGATGGCGGCGCTCTACATCGCCGCCGACGTGATGCTGGTGACCGCGCTCCGCGACGGGATGAACCTGGTCGCCAAGGAGTACGTCGCGGCGCGCTTCGACGACGACGGCGTGCTGGTCCTCAGCGAGTTCACCGGGGCATCCGACGAACTCCGCACGGCCCTGCTCATCAATCCGCACGACATCGACGGACTGAAGGACTCGATCCTCCGGGCCGTCGACATGCCACGCGCCGAGCGTCGCAAGCGCATGAAGACACTCCGCAAGCGCGTGCGGGAGAACGATGTGAACCACTGGTCGGAGGGGTTCCTGCGCGCGCTGGCCGAATCCCGTCGGGACAGCGGGCGCGGAGACGACGACACCCTCGATGATCTCGAGTGGACGGTGGAGCGGGCCCCGCGAAGCTGAGCCCCACGACCATGCCCGAACGACTCTCCGCCTCCCTCGTCGGTGCGCTGCGCGAACTCGCCCGCGTGAAGCGGCTCCTCGTCGCCCTCGACTTCGACGGCACGCTGGCTCCCGAGGTCGATTCGCCCGAGCAGGCACGCGCCATCCCCGAGGCTCGGGATGCCGTCCTCCGACTTCTGGCGATCCCGCACACGCGCGTGGCGCTGGTGAGCGGTCGGGCGCTGCGCAGTCTCGAGGCGGTCGCCGAACTGCCGGACTCCACGCTTCTCGTCGGATCCCACGGCATCGAGATCCGGCTCGACGACCCCGACGATCGCTTCAGTCTCGACACCACCGAGCTCGAACAGGTCGAGGTGCTGCACGAGGTGCTCGGGGAGGTGGCGGATGCCATCGACCAGGTCTGGCTGGAGGTCAAGCCCGCCGGTTTCGCCCTGCACACCCGGCTCGCCACCGAGCACAACTCCCGGGTCGCTCACCTCGTCGCGCTCAGCGAGGCCACCGCCGAGATCGACAACCTCACGGTGCGGCACGGGAAGAACGTGCTGGAGTTCTCGGTGCGCTCCACGACCAAGGGCGAAGCCGTCGAGCACCTGCGTCGGTACACCGCCGCCGACGCGGTGTTCTACGCGGGAGACGATGTCACCGACGAGGACGCCTTTGCGGCCCTCCGTGCCGAGGACCTCGGGGTGAAGAGCGGCACCGGTGCCACCGAGGCGGCATTCCGGGTCTCGGGTCCCGACGAGATCGCGTTGGTGCTGTCGACGCTCGCCACCTTCCGCGAGGGCGACGTCCACGAGCAGTGATCGCTGGGGCGGTCCAGGCGCCAGCTGGGACGCTGAGACGGCGCATGAGTCAGCCGAGCGCGACCTGCCACGCCGTTCGGTTGCTGGCGATGTGCCGCTCGGCCGCACGCCAGGTGTCTGCGTGGCCCTCGTCGAGCAGGCGCTGAGCGACCGTGTCGCCTCGAGCGGCGTCGGCTTCGATCATCCGGGCCTCGATGCCGCAACGTTCGACCGCGACCTCGAGGGTGTCGGGCGGGAAGACGTCGGCGCCGTAGCCGCGGACGAACGCGCGGATGCGGCGGAGGGTTCGTGCCTGGTCGACTCCCGCACTCGGCATGAGCGAGACCGCAGAGAGCAGGGCGAGCGAGACATCCCAGGCACGCCGTCCGGGCGCGGCCAAATCCCAGTCGATGTAGATCCAGTCCTCGCCGGAACTCACCAGGTTCCAGATTCCGAGGTCGTTGTGGCACAGCAACTCCGTCGAGCCGGAGGGATCGGCGGCGCGGTCGCTCCACGTCCACGCGGGGTCGGACGCGAAATCCGCGACGGCGTCGTGCATTGTTCGGATGCTGCGGCCCAGGCTCTCGAGTGCGACCTCGTTGCGCACCAGCTCGACGTGTCCTGGCCAGACGACGTCGCCCGGAATGAAGCTCAAGATCTCGCGTCCCCGCTCGTCGATCCCGAGCGCTCGGGGTGCCGGCACGTTGTGGGTCCCGAGGTGAGCGAGCAGCGCGTGGACGCCCGGTGTCCACGGGCCGATGGGACGGCGCACGGTGTCGCCTGCGCGCAAGATGGCGGCGTGCGTGTTGCCTCCGCTGAGCGGCTGCTCGTCCATCCGCACAGCGTAGGCCGCGGCATCCGGGCGGCGGCGCTTCCCGCGCCTGGCCCGCCGCCTGTCCGCCATTTGCCACCACTTGCCAAAAACCGCCAGTCGGGGGGCCGACGCACTGGCGGATTTTGGCAATTCGCGCGCAGGTTGCGCCGCCGCGGCCCCGGCGGCGGCAGATAGTTGGGCGTCCGAGCACCGTCAGCAGCGCATCCGGCCGAGCGATACCCTCGTCACATGCCGGAAACAAGCCGCACGATCGACCACAAGCCGCGCTCCCGCACCGTCACCGACGGCATCGAGGCCACCACGTCGCGCGGGATGCTCCGTGCCGTCGGCATGGGCGACGCCGACTGGAACAAGGCGCAGATCGGCATCGCCAGTTCGTGGAACGAGATCACCCCGTGCAACCTGAGCCTCGCCCGTCTCGCGCAGGCTGCGAAGGAGGGCGTGCACTCCGGCGGGGGATACCCGCTCCAGTTCGGCACGGTCAGCGTGAGTGACGGCATCTCGATGGGCCACGAGGGGATGCACTTCTCGCTCGTCAGCCGGGAGGTGATCGCCGACTCCGTGGAGGTCGTCATGC
>JALYHS010000012.1 GCA_030776385.1 Actinomycetota bacterium | reverse complement strand
ATCCAGAGATCCCAAAGCTGACCGTGCACGACCTCCGCCACACCGCGGCCAGTCTCGCAATCAGCGCCGGAGCTAACGTCAAGGCGGTGCAGCGGATGCTCGGCCATGCGTCGGCCGCGATGACGCTCGATGTTTACAGCGACTTGTTCGAAGACGACTTGGTGGCCGTCTCCGACGCCCTCGACGAGGCCCGACGTCTACAGGTTGTGGGGGATTTGTGGGGGCTTGACCCTGAAGCGGCCTACCGAGCCTCTCAACTTCCCCGCATTCACGGCGAAGTCGACCACGACGATAACGTGCTCCCGCTGGGGGTCGAACCCAGACTGTAGCGATTTTAAGTCGCCTGCCTCTGCCAATTGGGCTACGGGAGCCTGCGGAATGAGGCTACGCGCGCGAACCTCGCCGATTCGCCAGAAAACACCAGTGCGAGGTTTCCGTGACTGGTCCTTTTTGGCAAATGGGCGCGGCCCACTCGACGGGATGGGGCGGGGCCGAGGTGACGGGCGGAGCCCGACGGTCGGCGGCGCTAGCCCTTCGGCCGCGAGGCGAAGCGCTCGAACTCCGCGCGCGGGGTGTCGCGCGCCGGGATGCCGACGAGGTCGCGGTGCAGGATCAGGTTCAGGAACCAGTTGCCGAAGACGCGGATCTTGCGGTCCCAGAACGGGATCGCCAGACCGTGGTAGCCGCGGTGCATCACCCACGCCGGGAAGCCCTTGACGGCGAGGCCGCCGTTCTGGAACACACCGTCGTAGAGGCCGAGACCCGCAACAGCGCCGAGGTTCTTGTGGAAGTAGTCCTGCGGGTTCTCGCCACGGATGTCGGCCACCAGGTTCTTCGCCAACAGCTTGCCCTGGCGCACGGCGTGCTGTGCGTTGGGGACCGTGAAGCCGCCGACGCCCTTACCCGTGAGATCCGGAACCGCGCAGGCATCGCCGGCACCCCAGGCATCCGGCACCACGCCGTCGTCGTTGATGACGCGCAGGTCGGCCTGCACGCGCAGGCGACCGCGCTCCTCGAGGGGGAGATCGGTGTTGCGAACGACCGGGTTGGCCATGACGCCCGCGGTCCAGACGATGAGATCGGATTCGAATGTCTCCCCCGTCGACAGCTCGATCTTGCCGCCGAGCGCGCTCGCCAACTGGGTATTGAGGTGGATCTCGGCGCCCTTCTGGGCGAGATCCTTGATGACCCAGAGGCTCGACTCGAGCGACACCTCCGGCATGATGCGGCCCATCGCCTCGATGAGGTGGAAGTGCGTGTCATCCATCTCGAGCTGGTGGTAGCTGCCGACCAGTGAGCTGGCGAAGCTGCGCAGCTCCGCGAAGACCTCGATACCCGCGAACCCTCCGCCCACGACGACGGTGGTGAGCAGGCGATCGCGCTCCGGGCCGGCCGGGAGGTTGGCGGCCTTGGAGAAGTTGTCGGTCATGCGGTCGCGGATCGAGACGGCCTCCTCGATCGTCTTGAGGCCAATGGCCTCATCGGCGACACCGGGGATCGGGAAGGTGCGCGACACGGCGCCCGCGGTGACGACGACGATGTCGTAGTCGACCGTCCACGGCTCGCCGACGGCCGGAGTGATCTCGGCGGTCCTGGTGGCGTGGTCGACCTTCGTGATCGCGGCGGTGATCACGGTGGTCTTCTTCAGGTGGCGACGGTGAGCGACGACCGCGTGACGCGGCTCGATCGATCCTGCAGCGACCTCCGGCAGGAACGGCTGGTACGTCATGTACGGAAGCGGGTCGACCATGGTGACCTGCGCTTCGCCCCGAGCCAGCCACTTCTCAAGCTTCTTCGCCGTGTAGAAACCGGCATAGCCGCCGCCGACGATCAAAATCTTGCGCACGTGTGGGGGTCTCCTCGAGATAACGCGACGGAAAGTGGCGGGACCAATCTAGCCGGTGCGACGGAGCGACCTGAAATGCGCGACCGCTCCGACGACAAGACCGCCGAGAGCGAAGAGCATGAGAAGGACGACCAACAGCGGCAGTCCCACCAGTGACAAGACTACGGCGCTCGGCAGCAGCACGCCGACCGGGTCGCGCGGCTGCGCGGCGGCGATCGGCGCAGGGGTCGCCGCCTGTGACCCCGAGGTGACGGGGGTCGGCGCGGCGGTCGCGCGTCGGTTCACCCGCACCCACTCGGCCAGGTCCCCGAGGGGGTTGGCGGTGACGGTTGCCACGTTCGCGGTGACGGCGGCCGCGGCATCCACGGTCCCGTAGCCGTACAGATCATCGGGGCCCGCGGGGCCCCTATCGTGCGCGGTCGCGAGAACCCGCTGAATGACGTTGGCGGCATCAAGCTCCGGATGCGCCGCCCGCACCAGGGCGAGGATGCCCGCGACGATCGGGGTGGCACCACTTGTGCCATCCCAGAGCACGTAGCCACCGCCGGGGACGACGCCGACCAGGTTCTCGCTGGGCGCGGAGACCCCGATCGTGATGCCCTGCGCCGACGCGCTGGTGCTCGCGACCCCCGCGGCGTTCACGCCGCCGACCGCCAGCACACCCGGCATGGTAGCCGGGGCACCGACCTCCTCGGTGCCGCTCCCCCGGTTGCCCGCGGCGGCGACCACGATGACGTCGTGCTGCGCGGCGTACAGGAACGCGGTATCCCAACTCGGCGGCCAATCGAGGGTGTTGCGGGTCAGCGACATGTTGATGATCTTCGCGCCGTGGTCGACGGCCCAGGTCACGGCATCCGCGATCTGCTGGTCCGAGTCGTTCGCGGCGTCGCCGAAGCCGACCGAGATGGACAGCAGCGAGGCATCGGGGGCGGCCCCGATCACGCCGGAGGCGCTGCCGGTTCCCCGTCCCGCCGCGAGCGAGGCGACCATCGTGCCGTGCTCCTTGCCGGTGCCGACCGGCGTCTCCCCGTTGGCCGTACCCTGGCCCGAGAAGTCGGCACCCCCGACGACCGCACCGCGCAGCTCGGCGACGCTCCCGTCGATGCCGGTGTCGATGATCGCGATCGTCACGCCTTTGCCGCGCGTGGTATTCCAGGCAGACCGGATGCCGTAGGCGTCGAGCCAGTACTCCTTCGAGCGGACCAGGTCCTCGCTCGTCCCGCGCGCGGTCGGCCGGGCGGGCTCCGCGATTGCGGCTCCGGTCGGGATCAGTAGCGCCCCCAGCACGGCTCCGGTCGCGGCGATCCGCAGCACGCGGCCGCGGCCGCTCATCCCGGGAGCCCCTGGCCGGGCTCAGCACACTCGCACCGCTCGGGACTCCAGGCGTTGCGAGCCAGCGCCAGATCGCCGATCGGGTTCACGCCCGGCCCGGCCGCGAGCGAGTGCGCGACGAGGGCGTGCAGGCACTTGATGCGGTCGGGCATTCCGCCGGCCGAGAATCCGGAGATCTCGTCGACCACGAGGATGCTCTCG
>JALYHS010000011.1 GCA_030776385.1 Actinomycetota bacterium | reverse complement strand
GATGCCGTCATCGCGGTCGTGCGCGCCGGCTCGGCCCTCGGGGCGGCCGCGGGTCGCGTCGGCGCGAGGATCGCCGGCGTGGTCACCCCGCTCGGCTGGGTGATGCTCGCCGTCGTGCCGCTCTCGTTCCTGGCCGGCTACGTGCTGGGCTGGCAGGAGTTGGTTGTCGTCGCCTGGGCAGGACTCGTGCTCGCGCTCATCGCCGTGCTCTACCTGATCGGCCGCTCGCCCTTCCATGTGACGCTCGGGCTTGCGCACCGGCGCGTCGTGGTGGGGGAGGCGGCTCGTGGCGTGGTCACGGTCGACAATCCAAGCTCCCGTCGGGTGCTCGGGGTGAAGGTCGAGATCCCCGTCGGAGTGGGTCTCGCCGAACTCGCGATGCCGGGCCTCCGTCGTGGAGCCGAGTTCACACAGGACTTCGCGATCCCCACCCTCCGGCGTGGTGTCATCAACGTCGGTCCCGTGCGTACTGTTCGCGCCGACCCGATCGGCCTGGTCCGTCGCGAGCTGGTCTGGACAGATGCCGTTGAGCTCGTCGTGCATCCCCGCACCATCGGTGTGCCGTCGACAAGCACCGGACTCATCCGCGACCTGGAGGGAACACCGACCCGCGATCTGACTTCCAGCGACGTGGCGTTCCACGCGCTGCGCGAGTACCAGACGGGGGACGAGCGCCGCTACATCCACTGGAAGTCGACGGCGAAGACTGGCACGTACATGGTGCGCCAGTTCGAGCAGACCAGACGCAGCCACCTGGTGGTCGCCCTGAGCCTGGCCGCGAGCGACTACGCGAGCGACGAGGAGTTCGAGCTCGCCGTGAGCGCGGCGGGAAGCCTGGGCGTGCGCGCCATTCGCGATGGTCGGACGGTCTCGGTGGTCGTCAGTTCGGTCACCGCCGACTTCGCGAAGCGCAAGAACTTTGCTCTCCGATCGCTCGCCACCCACCTTCCCTCGCCGTTGCTCGACGACCTCGCCATCGTCGAACAGGGGCCATCGGCGCTCACCATCCGCGATCTTGCGCGGGTGTCCGCGGACGAAGTGGTGGGTATCTCGGTGGCATTCCTGATCTGCGGATCGGCGCCGAGTGCCGCCGAACTGCGCGCGGCGTCCTCCTCGTTCGGTATCGACGTCTCGGTGGTCGCGATCGTCTGCGACCCGGATGCCGTTCCCGGATTCCGACGGGTTGCCGGCCTCAGCGTGCTGACGATCGGCTACCTCGATGACCTGCGCATCGCGCTCGCCAGATCGGCGGCGGTGGCATGAGTTCGATCGACGACATGACGTCGCCCACGCCTCTGGCGGGCTCGGCGGGCGCCGCGAAGGCGGCGAAGAAGGCCGCCCAGCGGGGGACGCCGTCGGGCGCGCACCGCCAGCCCGTGCGGATGAAGCGGCAACGCCCGTCCAACGCCCTCGTGCTCGGCTCCGTGCTGCTGTTCTGGGTCTCGATCGGCATCGCCGCCGCGTCGCTGTGGCCGATCTACCAGACCGCTCACTTCGTGATTCTCGTCGTCGTGGCGGTGCTGATCGGCACGGTGATCGCGCTGCTCGGAGCCAGGTTCCGCTGGCCGTCCTGGGCCGTGGTTGTCGCCGGATTTGTTGCTTTCGTCGCTTCCGGCGTTCCGCTCGCCGTTCCCGATCAGGCGATTTCCGGCGTGCTGCCGAGCGTCGAGGGACTGATCGAATTGATCTCGGGAGTTGCTCTCGGCTGGAAGCAGTTGCTCACCATCACGCTGCCGGTCGGCGCGTATCAGGCGCTGCTCGTTCCGGCTCTGCTGCTCGTACTGGGCACCACCATCTCGGGGCTGAGCGTCGCACTCCGCGCCAAGTGGGGCGAGTTGGGCGTCATCCCGCCCGTCGCTCTCTTCGTGGTGGGCATCGTCTTCGGTCCGGATCGCAGCGGCAGCCCGGTCTGGCTCGCGCTGGCGCTCCTCGTCGTCACCCTCATCACGCTGGTCTGGCGACGCTGGCGTCGTCGTCGGGAGGCGATCCGCTCGCTGGCCCGTTCGACCCCGGATGCCGCCGGCAATCCGCTCGCCACGGCGCTCGACGGCGGACTGGTGGGGCGCGGCATCCTTGCAGGTGTCGTCATCCTGGCCCTCGCCGGAGGGGCGGCCGTCGTGACCACCGCCGTCCTCCCGCCCACCAGCGACCGCACCGTGCTCCGCACCGCCGTTGTACAGCCGTTCGACCCTCGCGACTACGCCAGCCCGCTCTCCGGCTTCCGGCGCTACCTGCTCAACGACAAGGCGAGCCAGGTGCAGTTCCGGATCAGCGGGCTGCCCGCCGGAGCTCGCATCCGGATCGCCACCCTCGATAGCTACGACGGTGTCGTCTACGCTGTCGGCAGCTCAGCCGTGGACAGCGCGTCCGGAACCTTCGTGCGCATCCCTTCGGCGGTGGATCAGTCGGGCGTCCGGGGGACCCAGCTGTCGTTGACCGTTCGGCTCGAGGGCTATTCGGGGGTGTGGCTTCCGACGGTGGGCGACTTCGAGTCGGTGAATTTTTCGGGAAACAACGCCGCACAACTCGGGGACGCGTTCTACTACAACAACGTCAGCGGCACCGCCGCGGTACTCGGGGGAGTCGCGACCGGCGACAGCTACTCGATCGACACGGTGCTGCCGATCCAGCCCGATGCGAAGCAGCTCGCCAGCCTGTCGCCGGGGTCCGCCATCCTGCCGCACATCGGAGTCCTCCCGGACGACCTGGCCCAGCACCTCGACAGCTACGTCGCCGGTCTGACTTCGCCCGGCGCCCGGCTGTCGGCGATGCTCGACGGTCTCAAGCAGGAGGGCTACATCAGCCACGGGATCGACCCTGCCCAGCCCGCGAGCCGCTCGGGGCATGCCGCCGATCGCATCTCGGAGCTCTTCACCGACCCGCGGATGATCGGCGATGCCGAGCAGTATTCGGTCGCAGCCGCCCTGATGGCGCGACAGCTCGGCTTCCCGGCACGGGTCGTCTTCGGGTTCGCTCCGCAGGCTTCCACCTCGACGATCGACGTGACGGGTGCGGACGTGTCCGCGTGGATCGAGGTCGACACCGCCCAGTACGGCTGGGTGACGATCGATCCGAACCCCCAGGTGCGACCGATCCCCGCCGAGCAGCCGCAAGACCCGACGAAGGTGGCACGGCCCGAGTCGATCGTCCCGCCGCCCGCGGATAAGACACAGACCAACGAGAGCCAGACGACGCCGGATACCTCGCAGAACTCGCCGGATGCGCTCGATCCGGTGCTTGTGATCGTTCTGCAGGTGCTCAAGATCAGCGCGGTGGTGCTGCTCGTCCTGCTGATCCTGGCCGCGCCCTTCCTGCTGATCGTCGCGGCGAAGCTGCGCCGCCGCCGCATCCGGAATCGGGCTCCGTCCGCGCTGCAGCGGATTCGCGGCGGGTGGGAGGAGTTCCAGGATGCCGTGGTCGACCATGGACTCGAGCCGCCTCCTGCCGCCACTCGTTCCGAGGTCGCAGGCGTTGTCGGCACCCTGCCATCCCGGGTGCTCGCCGCCGTCGCCGACCGCGCGGTCTTCGCTCCCGACAAGGTCGATCCAGCGGATGCCGACCGGGTCTGGGATGCCGTCGCGGAGTTGCGGGCATCGCTCGACGCGCCCCTGACCCGCCGTCGGCGGATCCTGGCCATGATCTCGCTCCGTTCCCTCGGTGGCTATAGTGGGCGGGGTCTGTTCCGGCGGCCCGGTCGCAGAAAGGGTCGCCCATGAACTGTCGATACTGCGGCACCGAGTTGCCTGATGAAGCCCTGTTCTGTCCGGAGTGCGGGCGAGCCGTCCATGTGAACATCGAGGTCCTCCCCGAGCCGGCCCCCGTTGCGGCACCCGCCGGTCTTTCGATCGCGGACCTTGCCTTCAGCTCGCCGGAGGCGGCGTCTGAGCCGCCGCTCCCCCAGTCCGCCGACAACCGGGAACTCCCGGACGGGACGTCACCCGGTGAGCCCCTGGACGAGCACGGCGCGGCCCCGCGCTGTCCACAGTGCGGCGAACCGATGGCCGACGGCGACATCTTCTGCGGCGAGTGCGGTTTCGTCCTCCGCACTGTCGCGCCCCCGAGTGCCGATCAACTGCCCGACGCGAACTCGGCGAACCTCCCCACCACGATCATCGTGCTGCCCGACCTGGTTCGGCTCGAGAGCCCCGGCCTGGATTCGGCCGAGCCCGAGATCGAGGGTCCAGAGGTGCAGGACTCTGAGATCGAGAGTCCGAACCCGATCCCGGCGGCCGAGCCGGTGGCGTTCGGAGCACTCGATGCGCTCGGGATCGAGGACGCGCCCGAGGGCGGCCCCGAGGATCGGCCCGAGGAGATCCCGGTCGACGAACTCATCCACGACACCCCCGCGCAGGTGGCGGCCGCGGCAGCAGCTGTCCCGCCCGTCGATCCCGATCTGGAGTTCGACGAGCCGCTGCCGTTCGCCCTGCCGATGGCCACGAAGGCGACACCGTCCCCGCGCTCGCGCCCGATCCCCGACCCATTCCCGTGGGGCACCGACAGACCTCTTCGGGAGGACATCGAGGCGACGAGGATCATCGCGGATGTCGCATCCGGGGTTCGTTTCGTGCTGCAGTTCAGCACGGGTGAGAGTGTGACCGTTCTGGGC
>JALYHS010000010.1 GCA_030776385.1 Actinomycetota bacterium | reverse complement strand
GCGAGCGGCCGCACGAACGCCTACGTCGAGCGCACCCTGAGCCCGTGGGATCACGCGGCGGGCGCGATCATCGCGCGGGAGGCGGGAGCGGTGGTGAAGGGCTTCGGCGATGCCGCGCCCAGCCGTGACCTCATTCTCGCCGCGGAGCCGGACCTCGCCTCCGTGCTGGAGAGGGTGCTCCTCGAGTTCGGGATGCGATTCGAGCTGCCCGCGAGCTAGGGAGTGTCTCCCGAACGGTGGGTGGACACGGGAGGCTCGTCGCGCATCAGAATCGCAGTTTCTTGCGTCGAGAGGTCGATATTCGCTCCTCGGACGCGCCGGAACAACGATTTTCGACCGCTCGATGACCCGACGGACACCCGATCCCCAACCCCCGCGGCTCTCAGCGACCCGAGCCTCAACAATCTGAGAGACGCCTTAGCGGCGTTCGCGCCGCGTTCCGCCGCGACCCGGAGTCGTGAGGTGCGCCCCCCGCTCTGGAGACTGGCTCCCTGCGAGGTCGGCGGCTACCCTCGGAGGGTCCGACCGCGCAATCGGCGCGGTTCGGTTCCGATCGGCCCTGATCCGATCGGCCCTGGAGACCGCCATGACCGAGTTGCCGCAGGCGACCAGTCGGCGTGAACTCCGGGAGCGCGAGGCGGCGGCGCGGGCGAAGCCGTCGTGGGTTCCGAGCCAGCCACGATCGGCGACGAGATCGGGTCCACGGCCGCGCACGACGAATCGTCACGGGGTGGCGTCCAAACTGCTCTCGGTGGCGGCGATGATCTTCGCGGGCGCGCTCGCGGTCGGCACTTCGCTCCCGGCGAACGCGTTTTATCCGGCGGGTTCGGCGAGCGCGAGTGCCGGTTCGATTGCCGGTTCGAGTGTCGCGTCGGGCGTCGGCGTCGGTTCCAGTTCGAGTGCGGGTTCGAGTTCCAGTTCCAGCGCGGCGGGCCTGCAGAGCGCCGCCGTCGACGTCGGCCAGGCCATCGATGCCGGCACGCGCGACGACTTCCAGGTGTTCTCCTGGGCTCAGGTGCTCGCCCAGAAATACGCGCAGGTCAACAACTACACGTTCTCGGGTGGCCGGGGAGCCGTCCGCTGGCCGTTCCCCTCTCAGGTGCCGATCAGTTCACCGTACGGGCCACGCATCGCTCCGTGCGGCGGATGTTCGACCTTCCACAACGGCGTCGACTTCACGCCGGGCGCGGGCGCGGCGATCTTCGCAATCGCGGATGGCGTGGTCACCGCTCGCGAGGACGGCACCTCCGAATACGGCAACTTCGTCATCATCACGCACAAGATCGGCCGGGACACCGTCACCTCGACCTACGCGCACATGCTCGCCGGATCGAGCGCGATCGTGCTCGGACAGACCATCCACGTCGGCGACTTCCTCGGCCTCGTCGGCATGACCGGTGAGGCGACCGGTCCGCACCTGCACTTCGAGATCGCCGTTAACGGGGCTCGTACCGACCCGATTCCGTGGCTCGAAAGCCACGTCAGCTGATCTGCGCTGGTCGAGCCTGTCGAGACCGTGCTCCGGTCCAGGTGCTCCGGTCCCGGGTCTCGAGTCTCGACGGGCTCGACCTCCGGCTCAGCCGACCAGCCACACCGTCGTGTCGCCCGGAACGGTGTCGTCGCTGATCGGTCCGCTGGCCAGCACCACGCGACCGGCGGGACGCGCGACCGGAACCGAACCCGTGTTGGCAAGCACCGTCACGGCGCCGGAACGGTAGACCAGTACGTCAGCGTCACCATCGGCGGGGGCCTCGGCATCAATGGCGGCGGGCTGCCAGACCAGCTCGTTGCTCGCGAGGCGGTGCTCGCGACGCGCGGCCAGGGCGGCGCGATAGAACTCGAGGGTCGATCCGGGGATGCCGCGCTGGGAGTCGCGCGCGTAGTCCGGCCAGGTGGAGGGCTGCGGGAGCCAGCTCGCGCCGGTCGGGTGAGCGTGCGATTCCTCGCCGCCGACGGCCTCAGGGGACGGAGAAGAACCGGGCCCGAAGCCGACCGACGGGACGCCCGCGGTCCACGGGATCGGCACGCGGCATCCATCCCGGCCGTAGCTGTCGCCCCCGGTGCGGAAGAAGGTCGGGTCCTGGCGGGCGCCGTCGGGCAGGTCGATGACCTCGGGCAGGCCGAGCTCCTCGCCCTGGAAGAGGTAGGCAGAGCCCGGCAGTCCGAGCATGAACGCGGTGAACGCGCGGGCGCGGCGCAGGCCGACCACGTCATCCGGATGCGACGGCGTCTTCGGTCCGACACCCTGCCCCTGCGGAGGCAGCGGGTCGAGTCCGAGACGGGTCGCGTGCCGGATCACGTCGTGATTCGAGAGCACCCAGGTGCTCGGGGCGCCGACGCCTCCGAACGCGGCGAGCGAGTCGGCGACGACCTTCCGAAGCGGCGCCGCCTGCCACGGCGTCTCGAGGAACGTGAAGTTGAAGGTCTGCTGCATCTCGTCGGGCCGCACCCAGTTCGCGAGACGGGTGAGCGGCGCGATCCAGGCTTCGCCGGCGAGAATGCGGTCGGTGCCGAACTCCTCGAGCACGCGGTGCCAATCGCGGTAGATCTCGTGCACAGCGGGCTGGCCCCAATATGGCGCGTTCTCCTGGTGGTCGGCCATTCCGGCATCCGGATCGGGCGTCCAGTCGGGCAGTCCCGGCTGCTTCGCGAGGCCGTGCGCCACATCCACCCGAAAGCCGTCGACACCTCGCCCGAGCCAGAACCGCAACACCCCGCGGAAGAACTCCCGGACCTCCTCGTTCGTCCAGTCGAAGTCGGGCTGCGAGGTGTCAAAGATGTGCAGGTACCACTGGCCGGGCGTCCCGTCGGGTTCGGTGACGCGCGTCCAGGCGGGGCCGCCGAAGACCGAGCGCCAGTTGTTCGGGGGGACGTCGCCGTCGATACCGAGACCATCGCGGAACAGGTAGCGCGCGCGTTCCGGTGAGCCGGGTGCGGCGGCCAGCGCGGCTTGAAACCACGGATGCGCGCTCGAACTGTGATTCGGAACCAGGTCGATCATCACTTTCAGCCCGAGCCCATGGGCGCGATCGCGCAGCGCGTCGAAGTCGGCGAGCGTGCCGAACAGGGGATCGACATCCGTGTAGTCCGCCACGTCGTACCCGGCGTCGTGCTGGGGGGAGGTGAAGAAGGGGGAGAGCCAGATCGCGTCCACGCCCAACTCGGCCAGGGCATCCAGTCGTGCGGTGATGCCCGGCAGGTCGCCAACGCCGTCGCCGTTCGAGTCGGCGAAGGAACGGGGGTAGATCTGGTAGATGACGGCGGTACGCCACCAGTCGAGTTCGGTCGGCATCCGACCAGCCTAGGGCGGCCGACCCACTCGCTGGTCGAGCCTGTCGAGACCACCCCTGGGCAGGTCTCGACAAGCTCGACCAGCGGTCTCGACCAGCTCGACCAGCGGTGCCGACCACCGCTGGCATCTGGCCGAAACATCCGCCCGCTACCCTCATCGCATGGAGCGCGACCTCGCCGATTACCCGCACCACGACGGGTCCCCTCTCTACGTGTCGACCCAGAACCCGCAGCTCGGCGACACCGTGCGGGTGCGGGTGCGGGTGCCTCGGAAGTTCGGCGAGATGACCGTGGTGCGCACGCGATCCAATCCCGATCGCGAGCCTCTCTTCAGCGATGCGGTGGTCGTGCACGAGACGGACGACGCCGTCTGGTGGGAGGCCGCCATCCACGTCGAGAACCCGGTGCACGGCTATCGATTCCTGATGGAGAGCGTGGACGGCGGGACGCACTGGCTGACCTCGGCCGGTCTGTCGCACACCGAGACGCGCGACATCGACGACTTCCGGCTGGTGAGCTACAACGCGCCGCCTGCCTGGGGCGCCGAGTCGGTGATGTACCAGGTGTTCCCGGATCGATTCGCCCGATCCGCGGCCGCCGACGACCGCACACCCCCGGCCTGGGCCGTGCCCGCGAAATGGGGCGACCCCGTCGTGTTCCGCGGTCCGGAGACCGGAACCCAGTTCTACGGCGGCGACCTCCAGGGCGTCATCGACCACCTCGACCACCTGGTCGACCTGGGTGTGAACCTGCTCTATCTGACCCCGATCTTCCCGGCCGAGTCGAACCACCGCTACAACGCGCAGAGCTTTGACCACGTCGATCCGCTGCTCGGCGGCAACGAGGCGTTCCAGGCGCTCATCGAGGCGGCCCACGCCAAGGGCCTGCGCGTGATCGGCGACCTCACCACCAACCACTCCGGCGACGCGCACGAGTGGTTCCAGCGTTCGTACGGCAATCCGGAGGCGCCCGAGAGCGCCTTCTACTTGTGGCTGAACGCGCAGCAGACCGAGTACGTCAGCTGGCTCGGTTTCTCGAGCCTGCCCAAGTTCAACTGGCAGGCGGCCGAGCTGCGCACCCGGTTCATCGAGGGGCTCGACTCGGTGGTGGCGCGCTGGCTGAGCCCCCCGTACTCCCTCGACGGCTGGCGGGTGGATGTCGCGAACATGACCGGTCGATGGCGTGACGAGGATCTCAACGAGACGGTGCGCCGCACCATCCGGGCCACCATGCGCGAGGTGGACGACGACACCCTTCTCATCGGAGAATCGACGAACGACGCCGCCGCGGACTTCCAGGGCGACGCCTGGCACGGCGCGATGACATACGCGAACTTCACCCGCCCGCTGTGGAACTGGCTGTCGATCCCGGGCTCACCGGCCGGCGGGGGCCTCGGCATGACCCTCGGACGCACCAGCGACTACACGGGAATCGACTTCTACGCGGCGCACCGCGAGTTCGCGGCCGCCTTCCCGTGGCGTACCCGTCTCAACACGATGAACGCGCTCGACACCCACGACACCCCCCGGTTCCTGACCTCGGCGCGGGATGGCGTGGTTCCCGTCGCGTTCGGGCTGGCGGTCACGCTGCCCGGCATCCCTGTGGTGTGGGCGGGCGACGAGTTCGGGCTGACCGCGTCGGACGGCGAGGAATCCCGCACCCCGATTCCCTGGGATCGTCTCGCCGAGTCGGCGAACACCATCGCGCTCTACCGTCGCCTGATCGGACTGAAGCGCGCGCATCCGGCCCTCAACGGCGGCGGTATCCGCTGGCTGCACGTCTCGGACGACGCCGTCGCCTTCGTGCGCGAGAGTGCCGAGGAGTGCGTACTCGTGGTCGCTGCGCGGGCGATCACGATGGTCGACTTGGGCGCTGCGCTTCCGGATGACGCCCTCCCGATCGAGGGCGACGTCGCCTGGGCAGACGGCCGGGTCGCCATCCCGGGCCCGACCTTCGTCGCCTGGCAGCTGCCGGGGGTCACCCTCCCGGACTGGGGCTGAGTCGCGCCTGCCATTCGTCCGGCACGCTGGAACGGAAATGCTAGTCTTTTGCGGTGCCGCGGCCAGCCGCGGAGCGCCCCGATAGCTCAGTGGTAGAGCACTTCCATGGTAAGGAAGGGGTCGTCAGTTCAATCCTGACTCGGGGCTCGGCTGAGTAGCTCAGTTGGTGAGAGCGCACGACTCATAATCGTGAGGTCGCGGGTTCGAATCCCGCCTCAGCTACGTCCTGCCTGTCCTCGGGCAGCGGGGCGATAGACGCCCGGCGGGGTAGCTCAGGTGGTTAGAGCACACGGCTCATAATCGTGGTGTCGCGGGTTCGAGTCCCGCCCTCGCTACTTGCCCGTAATTCCGGGCTTTTTGGCCGCCTCGGGCTGCGACGCGAGGCGTGGATTTGATCCTTTGCCCACATTTTGCCCACAATCGAGGCACGTACGACGTCATCCAGACGCTGCGCAACTGCGTTCAGGTCATCGTCGAACAGGTCCGCATAGACGTCCAGGGTCATTGCTGCGGACTTGTGCCCAAGCATCTTCTGTATGGCTTTGACGTTGGCGCCGGCGGACACGGCCAGGCTTGCAGCAGTGTGTCGAAGATCATGGATCGTCATGGGTGGGAGTTTCGCAATGCGGAGCGCGCGCTCGTACCAGGAGCCGTCTTGTTTGGTGGGCGTGATCAGATGCTGACCGAAGCGACCTGGGAACACCAGCTCGTCTTCGCCCTTTCCGAGTACTGCCGCGTCGATCCCCTCCCTGAGGAAAGAGGGGAACGGCACCATCCGCTGCTGGTGTGTTTTCGGCGTGCCGACGACCACGAATCCCTTGACGAAGACCGCGTTCTGCCGGACCCAGAATCGATTTTTCGTGAAGTCGACGTCCTTGACACGGAGCCCAGTTGCCTCGCCCCAACGGAGTCC
>JALYHS010000009.1 GCA_030776385.1 Actinomycetota bacterium | reverse complement strand
CGACGCGGTCGTGTCGATCCCGATCGAGGCGGCCACCGAGTCGCTCAACGCGGGGATCGCGGTCAGTGTGGCGCTGTACGAGATCTCGAAGCTGCGCGCGGAGAAGTAGCTCTCAGCGCTCGTAGTCGACCGTCGCGCGGTCGCTGACGACCGTGGAGATCCAGTCCGCCGCCGCTCGGTGCGCCGGGTGCGACTGGTACGACTCGAGGTCGGCGTTGCTGTCGTGGTCCGAGACGAGCACGACATCCCAGTGACCGCCGACCAGCCCGAGGTCGGCCGCGACCTCGATGCTGCGAACGGTCGGCACCACTCCCACGAGCGCGGTCAGCCGCTTGTGGATGCCGCCGGCATCGAGCGCGCGCTGGTCCGGATCGTCGGCGGCGAGCCTGAACTCGACGATGTGCCGGATCATCGAGCACCCACCGACAGCAACAGGTCCACGTTGGACGGGTGCGCCGCCAACTCTCCGGACTCGATACGTCGGGCGAGTTCGACGGTGCGTTCGTTGGCTGGAGCCGACTGGCCGTGGGCGTGGAGCACGTCGGCGGCGAGACCGTTGATCTCGCCGACCTCGCCGCGACGACCTTTGCGCCAGTCCTGGAGGACGGTGGTGAGGGTGTCGGGGAAGGAATAGTCGCTGAGCACGCGCCCGAGCAGCACCTCGGCGTAGGCGTCGGCCTCGACCAGGTCGTTCGCGGTCATTCCAAAGATCGGGACCAGTCGGCAGCCGTCCGCGACGGTCGCCCGAGCGGCCTCGCGACCGCACTCGACCATGAACTCGTGCACGCCGGGAATCGCCGCGGCCTCGGCGAGCGGGAGGTTCAGGATCGCCGAGGGGACGAGCTCGCCCGCGTTGGCGATCAACTTCATCCATTTCGAGGAGCGGATGTCGTCCGACACCTCGACCGTCCCCGCGTGCGAGAGGAGGGCCTGCACCTCGTGTGCGCGGGCCTGGGCGCTGGGGACGACCCCGCCGACCGTGAACCAGGCGGTCGCCGGAGAGTTCTGCCGGGTGACGATGCCCGGCTCCCACATGTTGGATGCCATCTCGATCACCGCGCCGATGGTGCGTTCCGGTCCCACGACCGCCGCGATGTCGTCGATGGACATCCCGTTCTGCAGACCGACGACGAGTCCGTCCTCGGCGAGAACGGGCCGGATGAGTTCGCAGGCCCAGCGGGTGTCGTACGCCTTCACCAGGAGGAACACCACGTCGAACTTCTGGCGCAGCGTGGCGACGTCGCAGATGTTGAGCACGGTTGCCAGCGGCGTGACGACAGTCTGTTCTGGCATCCGGATCTCGATGCCGTTCGCGCGCATGGCCTCGACGTGGGCGGGCCACTGCTCGATGAAGCTGACATCCAGGCCGGCGTTGACCAGGTCGGCGCCGATCCCCGCGCCCTGGGCGCCCGTTCCGAGGACGGCGATCTTCGGTGACATCTGGGGCTCCTTCGCCATGGTGCGTGCCTCGAGAGGCCGGACTGCGTCAGCATACGGCATGTTCATACTTGCTGAACATTGTTTGCAGGAGCATCACATTCGCGTGGTACCCCGGCGAAGATGCGCCGGTTCTGGCCGATCCCGAGAAGTGAGAAGTGTTCGCTCTGAATCGTTATCGAAAGGTGCTTGTGAACATGGCGTCGAAGTTTGTACAGTGTCACTCAACACACGACGCAGTGGTTGTGTCGTGTGCACCGACCGGCTGGAGCGATGGTGACCGACACGACGCGGCGTAACACGAACCGATTGACGACGTCGCGGTTCCGCATCTCCCGCGGATTCGTCGCGATCGCGATCGCGACCATCGCCCTCTTCGCGATCGGCGGAGTGCTCGCTCCCTCGAGCATCTCGCACAGCGCCATCATCGGGATGGTGCCGTTTGCGGCGGTCCTGGCGATCGCCGGGCTCGGTCAGATGCTGGTCGTGCAGCAGGGCGGCATCGACCTCTCGGTCGCGGGCGGGATCTCGCTCGCACTGGTGATCGTCACGCATGAGCCGGACGGCGACAGCGGCAAGCTCGGCGGAGCCGTACTGATGGCGGTGGCGTTCGCGGTCGGAGCTGGCCTGATCAATGGCATCCTGGTCAGCCGACTACGTCTGAACTCGATCATCGCGACTCTCGGGATGAACGCGCTCCTCTACGGCGCGGTGTTCGCGGTCTCCGGCGGTACCCCGCGCAGCACGACCCCTCTGCTGGCATCGATCGCAGGCAACTCCACCTGGGGAATCCCGAACGCGGCCTTCTTCGCCGTCGGGGCGCTCCTCGTCGTCTCTGTCCTCACGAAGAAGACCGTCGCCGGTCGCCGATTCGAAGCGATCGGCGCCAACCCGGCAGCCGCGCGCGCCGTCGGGCTCCGCGTCCGCGTGCATCAGACACTCTCGTTCGTCTGGGCGCAGTTGCTCTACTGCCTGGCGGGAATCCTGCTCGCCGGCATCATCAACCAGCCGACTGCGTTCCAGGGGGACTCGCTGCTGCTGCCCTCGGTCGCGGTCGTGGTGCTCGCGGGCACCTCGCTCCTCGGTGGCCGCGGATTCCCGATCTCGACCGTCATCGCCGCGCTGTTCCTGCGACAGCTGCAGCAGTTCGTGCTCGCGCTCGGCGTCGGCACCTCGGTGCAGACGCTCGTGCAGGCCATCGCCCTCGCCGTCGGCGTCGCCCTGTACTCGGTCGACTGGTCCGCGGTGCGCCGCCGCCTGTTCGCCCGCAGGACCCCTCAAGCCCTTCCCGTATGACCCCACGAGTTTTCGACGGGGATGTCGAAAAAGCGACGAAGTCGTCGCACCCAACCAGGAGGAATAGCACCCATGAAACGTCGCAGTTCTCTCACAGCAATTGCCGCGACCGTGGCCCTCGCCGCTCTCGCGCTCGCCGGCTGCAGTTCTGCCGGCACCTCATCCGGTGGATCCGATTCCGGAAAGACCACCCACCTTGCCGGCGCGCCGTCCTGGTGCGGAACGAAGAAGATCAAGCTCGCGCAGCTCGATGGCTTCGGCGGCAACAGCTGGCGTCTCGTCACTACTGCATCCGGTGAGGCCGAGGTCAAGAAGTGCGCGAGCGTCACCAGCTACCAGTACGCGAACGGCAACGGCGACACGCAGAAGTCGATCTCCGACATCCAGGCCTTCACTGCCAAGGGTGTCGACGCGATGGTCGTGTTCGCGGATGCCGGGCAGGCGATGCTCCCCGCGATCCGGAGCGCGTACAAGGCCGGCGTCACCGTCGTCCCCTACCGCGTCGAGGTCGGTGGCAAGGCCGGAACGGACTACACGCAGTTCGTCGGCGCCTCGTTCGTCAATGACGGCGTCAACTGGGGTAACTGGATCAAGAAGGTCATCCCCAGCGGCGGCAACCTTCTCTTCCTCAGCGGACCCAAGGGCAACAGCCAGGGCAACGACGAGCTCAAGGGCATGCAGTCGGTGCTCGACAGCTCGTACAAGTTCATCAACGAGGCCCCGTACGACGTCACCAACTGGGACCCGGCCTTGACGCAGACCGTCCTCACCGCGGAGATCGCCAAGAACCCGAAGATCGACGTCATCGTGTCGGACTTCGGTCCCTCGCTGGTGGGAGCGCTGCCGGTGTTCCAGAAGAGCGGTCGGTCGATCCCGGCCCTCGCCACCTCGGACGGCAACGCGCTTGGCTGCTTCTGGAAGGCCAACCAGGCCGCCAACCCTGACTTCAAGCTGTTCACGGTCGCGACCGGGAACGACAACGTCCGGCTGGCCGTCCAGTGGGCTGTCGCGAAGGCCACCGGCGGACAGGTCCCGAGCTCGTCGACCTTCAAGGCTCCGGTCTTCGAGGACTCGACCACGGGCACGCCCAACCCGGTCCAGTGCGACTCGAACCTGCCGGGTGATATCTACCTGTCGGCTCAGCTCCCCAAGGACCTGCAGGCGACGGCGATCAACAACAAGTAGCACCG
>JALYHS010000008.1 GCA_030776385.1 Actinomycetota bacterium | reverse complement strand
GATCTGCCGTGAGCTGAACGGTGACCTTGCCGTTCACCGGAACCAAGGTGCTCTTCTTGCCGTATTCGGTCACGAGCGTGACGGGCTTAACGGTCGAGTACTCGACCGTCGTCGGGGTCTTCGGGGTCGTCGCCCAGGCGACTCGGGTCGAGTTGGCTCCCGAACCGTAGACGTAGGAGAAAGCGGTATTACCGACCGAGTCAGCGCGTGAGTAGCTTTTGCCCGACACTTCCCGGATGGCGATTGCCTGGGTCAACGCGCTCGGCTTCGGCGTGAACGCGGCGACATCAGCTGTTGGTGAGCGGAAAATGCCGAAGTTCAACTGGTGATCGGTGGGGTCGAGGCCATCGTTCACCAGGTTGTAGGCGTAGAAGCGCTGCGCCCCGTTCGACAGGGAGAGGATCTCGGCCCGCACGAGGTAGCTGGCCTGTGTTCGCTCACTGAGGCCGTTGCCAATGGTGTTGGTGCTGTACCCCAACTCCGTGATCCAGATCGGCTTGCTTTGGCCATGGCTGTACTTGGCGATGTTGGCAGCGGCCAGCGGCAGGTCCTTCGTGAGGTACTCGGGCGCGCCCTGCAGCCCATAGGGATGGATGCTCACCGCGTCGAGATAGTTGAGTCCGCCGTCTTTGTAGAAGTTCTCCAGCCAGGTGTTGTCCTGGAAGGCGATTGCGGGGCCCACGACCAGCGTGTTGGGGTGATCCGACTTGATCTTCTCGAATGCCGCTTTCAGAAGGGGCACGTAGCACTGCGGCGTCGTGCCGCACGTGCCGTTGGAAAAGCCGTTCGGCTCGTTGTAGATCTCGACGGAGGGAACGGAGAAGTGCCCAACGAAGGCGTTCGCGAAGTTCGCGTACGCGGCGAGACCTTGTGGGCTGCTGGGGGTGAGCCCGTGGTCGTAGAGCTTGTTCGCATAGTCGGGGATCGGGAGCACCTGCACCCCCTCCTTCGCGTACACGGCGTAGGCCTTCTCATAGAAGTTCGGATACGCATATGATCCCGGGGCTGCCTCGACATAGGGCCAGTACGCATCGTCACGCACGGCGCCGAAACCCAGCTGAGCGATCAGCGGTTCGCTGCCGTCGTTGTAGCTCGCCACCATCCTGACGCCGATGCCGAACCGCACATCGACGGCTTTTCGGCCCCGGGCGACCTTGTCCAGAATGATGATCGGCGCACTCACCGCTGAGTGGACGCTCCCCGTGGGGTGCAGGGACAGGGTGTAATAGCCCTGCTTCATTTTCGACAGATCGATATCCCCTTTCCCGGCGGCAATCGGTCCCGTTCCCGTGGCGGCTCGAACTCCGCTCTCGTCGAGGAGGGACCAGCTCACCGTATTGCCGAATGCGACGACCTGCACCTTGGCGGAGCCGGAGGCGAGAACGAGCGAGTTGCTCGTAATCCGCGTGGGCGAGGAGTAGTTCTCAAAGGATCCGTTTGCCACCAGGTTTGCGTCCCCCGTCGATGGGGCAACCTCGATTCCGTCGAGCAGAACGGCGCCGGTCGGCCCCGAGGTAGAAATGGTCAGAGACGCGGTCGTGGAGCTCGCTGACGGGACGTTGAACGAGATCTTGGTCCATTTGGAGTGGGTGACGGGTACGGCGAAGGTGGTGGCACCTAGCGCAATGACGGACGTGCTGAGCTTGTTGGCGCCCGAGTCTACCCACGCCGACACCGTGTAGTCCGTGTTGGGCACCATGGCGACCGGGGTGACAAGTGCCTGTCGCGGTGTGACCGATGCGGGCGTCGAACTCTCGATCCGGAGGCTGACCGCCCCTACTTTCGCTGCTGTTGACTGCACACTGAAGGTTGTCTGCGTGTCGGTGAGATTCTGTTTGGCCCAGCCCGGGAAGTCAGCGAGCGCGTAGACGTCGTTGGCCGCAACCGCTCGGTTTTTTGCGTGATTGTCGCTCGATCGTGCGATCCACACGCCGCCCAGACCGGCGGCCACCAGGACGACTCCCGCCCCGATCGACACGGGTAACACCCATCGTGGGCGCGATCTTTTGTCGGCTTTGAAGCTGTGTTTCATATTTGTCTTGGTCTTCCGGAAAAGGTACGTCGGGCTAGGCGAGGAGAGGCGACTGAAGCGTACGCGACATCCATTCGGTGAATTCACGGTCGAACCGTTCGCGAGAGAAGCGCCCGCTCCAGTCTCGCGTCTCGTCCGCGTCCAGTTCGAGGGCCTTCGTGATCGCCCGGCCGATGTCTTCTTTCACCAGCGATTCGAAATGGATGCCCGATACTCCCTCACTCACCGTCTCTGCCGAGCCCCCCAAGGCGTTGGCCACTACCGGCGTTCCGAGCGCCATTGCCTCGACCGGCATGATTCCGAAGTCTTCGAGTGGGGGAAAGACGAACACGGCAGCACGCTGGTAGAGGGCATACAGCAAGGCGGTGGAGGGATCATCGACGATCACGACGGGCACGGTGGCCTCAGCGGCCTGTGCCTGTAACCGCGCTTTTCCCGGCCCGCCACCAGCAATCACGACAGGCATTCCAACCTCTTCCGCCGCGGAAATGACCAGGTCGAGGCGTTTGTAGGGAATGAACCGCGAGGCTCCGAGTACGAATCCGACTGGAAGTGTGTCGACGAGCGCGAGTTCTGTTGGGCTCAAGCGGGTGCGCCAATCGTGCACCGATTGAATCGTCGTCGTCTCAACCGGCGGATAGATCACTGTGGCGTCGCGTTGCCAGGCGTGCTCGATGCGCTCTCGCACGAACTCGCTGATGCCCGCGACGGCCGACGCTTCCTGTGCTCGGCGCCGATCGAGTGGCCGCAGCAGAGCGGACCCCGCCCGTGCCACCGCACCTTCGCCTCGCGCATCCAGCTCGGGGCTCCAGATGTAACGGGCGGGCGTGTAGGCGTACACCAGCTTGGGAGCGTCGCGACTGAGCCCGCGTGGCAGGATGTGGTGCGAGAACAGGTGGGAGCTCGCGATCACCCAGTCGTATTGCGTGTGGGTCGGGACGGCGGAGCGCCAAGCCGCGACAAGGAATGGCACCGAGATCGCCTTGCGGCCCCGCAGCGCGGAACCAGCGAGCCAGAGCTCCCGCACGGAGTGATCGGCGAATCGCTGCGGTGCGTTGAGCCAAGGGGTGACAAGGTCGG
>JALYHS010000007.1 GCA_030776385.1 Actinomycetota bacterium | reverse complement strand
GTCACGTCCATTCAGATCAACGAGAAACGCGTCCCGATCAATCCCGAGACAGAATCGGTGAGGGCGACGCGACCGCTGAAGACGGCATCCACCAGCCTCTGCTCGTCGATCGACCCGACCACTTCGCCCATGACGACCGGTGGTTCGGCACTGAGCACCGGCACCTGCGAGACGTCGTATTCCTTGAAGATGCCGATCACGTCGCGCACGGTGTCACTCGGATGGGCGTGCACCAACTCGGGCAGCAGACCGTTCTTCGTGCTCACAATGTCGCCGACGGTCTTGCCCTCGTCGGCGGGGAGGAAACCGTAGCTGCGCATCCAGCCGTCGTTGAAGATCTTGCCCAGGTAGCCGCGGCCGCCGTCTGGCAGCAGAATCACCATCACATCGTTCGGGCCGAGCGTGCGAGCGACCTTGAGAGCGGATGCGACGGCCATCCCGCTGGAGCCGCCGACGAGCAGCCCCTCCTCGCGGGCGAGGCGGCGCGTCAGCTCGAACGACTCGGCGTCGGATGCTGCCACGATCTCGTCGACGACGCTCGGGTCGTACGCGGTGGGCCAGAAGTCCTCGCCGACGCCCTCGACCAGGTACGGCCTGCCCGTACCGCCGGAGTAGACGGAGCCCTCGGGATCCGCACCGATCACGCGCACTCGGCCGTCGGAGACCTCCTTGAGGTACTTGCCGACGCCGCTGATCGTGCCGCCGGTGCCGACCCCCGCGACGAAGTGGGTGATCTCGCCGCCGGTCTGCGCCCAGATCTCGGGGCCGGTGGTCTCGTAGTGGCTGAGCGGTCCGTTCGGGTTCGAGTACTGGTCGGGCTTGAACGCGCCCGGGATCTCGCGCGCCAGCCGGTCGCTCACCGAGTAGTAGGACTCGGGGCTGTCGGGCGCGACGGAAGTCGGGCAGACCACGACCTCGGCGCCGTAGGCGATCAGAGTGTTCCGCTTGTCTTCGCTGACCTTGTCGGGGCAGACGAACACGCAGCGGTAGCCGCGCTGCTGAGCGACCAGGGCGAGGCCGATTCCGGTGTTGCCGCTGGTGGGCTCCACGATCGTGCCGCCGGGCTTCAGCTTGCCCTCCCGCTCAGCCGCGTCGATGATGCGTACGGCGATGCGGTCCTTCGACGAGCCGCCCGGGTTCATGTACTCGATCTTGGCGAGCACCGTGGCCTGGATGCCCTCGGTCACCTTGTTGAGTTTGACGAGCGGGGTGTTGCCGATCAGGTCGAGAACGGTCTCGGCGTAGTCCATGGTCCGAGCCTAGCCGCGGGGTGGTGGGTGTTACGGGCTGAGCGTTCGGGCGCGGGCGTCAGAGCAGCGGGTGCGCGGTGACCAGCTTCTGCAGCGCCCGGATCGGGATCGAGACCCAATCGGGTCGGTGATCCTCCTCGTAGGCGACCTCGTAGACGGCTTTGTCGATCTCGTATGCACGCAGCAGGGCGACCCAGGCATCCGAGCGGTCGAAGCCGTAGCCGAACAGGAACGCGATCTGGTTGCGTCGCACCCAGTCGTCGGCAACCTCGGCCTCATCCACCAGCGGGTCCAACGAGATCACGCCGGTCATGGGGGTGATCGAGTGAGCCACATAGTCGAGTGAGCGCAGCATCCCAGCCAGGTCACGCAGCGGCGAGTCCAACCGGATGCGGTCCTCACGCGGCTTGGACGGCTCGCCCTCGAAGTCGATGATCTTCCAGCCGGTGGTGGTGCGCAGTGTCTGACCGAGGTGGAAGTCCCCGTGGATGCGCTGCACCGGCACTGGCACGCTCCGGTCGATCCGCTGGTAGGCGGCGCGCGCACCCTCGGCGTAGGCGGCGACCACGGGATGCGTCGCCGCCACCTCGTCGAGCCTGCCCTCGAGCCGCCCGACCAGCGCGTCCAGTTCTTCCGGCCCCCAGAGGGCGACGGGCAGCAGCTCGCGCATCTGCGTGTGGACGGCGGCGGTCGTGTCGCCGAGCCGCTCGGCCTCGCCGGCGAAGTCTCCGCCCGCCTCGCGCGCGCGGATGGCGTCGTTCTGCAGGGCACGCACACTCGCGCGCGCGGTGTCCCACCCGTCGGTGGCGGACCTCTGAAAGACGTTCGCCATCGCCAGGTCGATGTCGCCACTGCGGATCCAGCCGAGCAGCGGCGAGATGTCGTCGGAATTGACGAGGGTCAACGCCTCCTGCACCTCGATATCCGGATTGACCCCCGGGGTCAGCCGACGGAAGAACTTCACCATCGCATCCCCGGCGATCACCGAGGTGTTGCTCTGCTCGGCCCCGAGCAGCACGTTGTCGACGCCAGGCTGAAGCGAGAAGTCCTGAAGACGCCCGAAACGGATGTCATCGGGAACGTCGGCACCGTCGGCGAATCCACCCAGCAGCACGCCACGCGCCTCGCCGTCGTGGAGGGCGTCGTAGACGTAGAAGGTCCGATTATCGAGGATCGTGGCGCCGACAAAGCCGTGGGACAGCTCTTCGTGCGGTTCCGTGCGATACGACAGCGGCACGTTGTAGAGCCCGGCCTCACCGCCGGACACGACCGCGACGATCTCGAAGCGGACGCCCAGACCGGATGCCGGATCTCTCAGCCAGTCCAACGTCCGGACATCCGTGACGGAGACCTCATGCGATCCCGCAAACCATCGCTGTCGACCGAGGTATGACGCGAGTTCGGGGCCGTCTGTCCAGGTGCTCATTCGTTCGCTCCTCGCGCCGACCCGGCCCCGGATATCCGGAACCAGTAGAAGCCGTAGCCCGCCAACGTCAGCAGGTACGGGAGTTCGCCGATCGGGGGGAACTCGACACCGCCGAGCATCTCGATGGGGCGAAGCCCGCCGAACTGGTGCAGATCGAGTTCGATCGGCTGGGGGAAGCGCGACAGGTTGTTGACGCAGAGCATGACGTCGTCCTCGTACGCGCGAAGGTACGAGAGCACCGAGGGATTCGACCCTCCGAGGTCGAGGAACGTGCCGCGCCCGAAGGCCGGGTGCTGTTTGCGGACGGCGATCATGCGGCGCGTCCACTGCAGCAGCGAGGAGCTGCTGGCCTGCTGCGCTTCGACGTTGATCGACTGGAAGCCGAACACCGGGTCCATGATGACGGGAAGCGACAACCGCCCGGGGGTCGCGGCCGAGAAGCCGGCATTGCGATCCGGGGTCCACTGCATCGGGGTGCGTACGCCGTCACGGTCGCCGAGCCAGATGTTGTCGCCCATGCCGATCTCGTCGCCGTAATACAGCACGGGCGAACCGGGCAGGCTGAGCAGCAGCGCGCTGAACAGCTCCATCTGGTTGGTGTCGTTGTCGAGCAGGGGGGCGAGGCGCCGCCGGATGCCGATATTGGCCTTCATGCGCGGGTCGGTGGCGTACTCGTGCCACATGTAGTCGCGATCCTCGTCAGTCACCATCTCCAGGGTGAGCTCGTCATGGTTGCGCAGGAAGATGCCCCACTGGCAGTGCTCCGGGATCGCGGGCGTCTGCTCCATGATCTCGCTGATCGGATAGCGCGACTCACGCCGCACCCCCATGAAAATGCGCGGCATGACCGGGAAGTGGAAGCACATGTGGCACTCGTCGCCACCGACCGCGGGATCGCCGAAGTAGTCGACGACATCGGCGGGCCACTGGTTCGCCTCGGCCAGCAGTACACGGCCCGGGTAGTTGGTGTCGACGTAGCGGCGCACCTTCTTGAGGAACTCGTGGGTGCGGGCGAGGTTCTCGCTGCTGGTGCCTTCCTCCTCGTAGAGGTACGGGACGGCGTCCAGCCGGAACCCGTCAACGCCGATGTCGAGCCAGAACTTCAGGGCGTCGAGCATGGCCTGATGCACGGCCTCGTTCTCGAAGTTGAGGTCGGGCTGGTGGCTGTAGAAGCGGTGCCAGAAGTATTGCTGTCGCACCGGATCCCAGGTCCAGTTCGACGATTCCGTGTCGACGAAAATGATGCGGGCATCCGAATACGGTTCGTCGGTGTCGTTCCAGACGTAGAAGTTGCCGTACGGGCCCTCGGGATCGCGGCGCGACTCCTGAAACCACATGTGCTGGTCGGAGGTGTGGTTCATGACCACATCGATGATGACGCGGATGCCGCGGGAGTGGGCAGCATCCAGGAAGCTCTGGAAGTCGTCGATCGTGCCGATGTCGGGCGCCACGGCGGTGTAGTCGGCGACGTCGTAGCCGCCGTCCTTCAGCGGAGACGGGAAGAATGGCGGAAGCCACAGGCAGTCGACGCCGAGCCACTGCAGGTAGTCGAGCTTCTCGGTCAGCCCGGCGAGATCGCCGACCCCATCCCCCGAGGAGTCGCGGAACGAGCGGATCAGCACCTCGTAGAACACCGCCGACTTGAACCAGTCGGTGTCGCTGCGATCGAGGCCGTCGGGGGCGATGGTCATGCCACGACGCTACTCGCCGACTGCGACGAGCCCAACCGTTCGGAGGCGGTGCTCAGAGTCGGACCACGCCGGTTGCTGATCGAGCCCGTCGAGATCTCGCCCGATCGCCGATCGAGCCGTGTCGAGATCTCGACGAGCTCGATCACCGAACCGGGATTCAGATGGCCGACGCGGCCAATTGCTCGGCGAACAACCGGGCGTACACGCCGTCGTTCTTGAGCAGTTCCGGATGCGTTCCGCGTTCGACGATCCGGCCGGCCTCGACCACGAAGATCACGTCAGCGGCCACCACGGTCGAAAGTCGGTGGGCGATCGCGATCGTGGTGCGGCCGCGTGACGCCTCGTCGAGGGCTCGCTGCACGATCCGCTCCGAGACGGTGTCGAGCGCACTCGTCGCCTCGTCGAGGATCAGCACTGCGGGATCCTTCAGCAGCACCCGGGCGATCGCAACCCGCTGTTTCTCGCCGCCGCTGAGCCGGTATCCGCGCTCCCCCACCACGGTGTCGTACGCATCCGGGAACGACACGATCGTGTCGTGGATGTTGGCCGCCTTCGCCGCCGCCACGAGCTCGTCGTCGCTCGCGCCCGGCTTCGCGTAGCGCAGGTTCTCGGCGATGGTGGCGTGGAACAGGTAGGTCTCCTGGCTCACGATGCCGATCGCGCCGATCAGCGACTCCTGCTGGAGTTCGCGCACGTCGTCGCCGGCGAAGATCACCCCGCCGCCGCTCACGTCGTGCAGGCGAGGGACGAGATACGACACGGTCGTCTTGCCCGCCCCCGAGGGTCCCACGAAGGCCGCGTACTGGCCCGGTTCGATGTCGAAGCTGACGCCCTTGAGGGTGGCGGGCGAATCGAGCGGCGCATCCGGGTAGCGGAAGACGACGTCATCGAACTCGACTCGACCAAGCTGGGCGGTAGTCACCGGGCGGGCATCGGGCGAGTCCGCGATGCGCGGCCGCAGGTCGAGGTACTCGAAGATGCGCGCGAACAGTGCCTGCGAGGTCTGCAGGTCGAGGGCGATGCGCAGCAGCCCCATCAGCGGGAAGAGCAGCCGCGCCTGCACGGTGGTGAAGGCGACGATCGTTCCCGCCGTCACGGGCACGTTGTGGAAGATGAGCCACGCCGCCACCAGGTAGATGACCGCCGGGATGATCGAGAGGAACACGCTCACGATCGCGAAGAACCACTGCCCGCTCATCTGCTGCTGCACCTGCAGGCGGATCTGGTTGTCGTTCTCGTCGGAGTAGCGGCCGATCTCCGCCTTCTGCTGGTTGAAGCTCTTCGCCAGCAGGATGCCCGAGACGCTCAGCGTCTCCTGCGTGATCGCCGTCATCTCCGACAGCGACTCCTGGGTCTTCGTCGCAATGCGAGCGCGCACCTGCCCCACCCGGCGCTGAGCGATGACCAGCACCGGCAGCAGGATGACCGCGACGATCGTCATCTGCCAACTGAGCACGAGCATCGCCACGAATGCCGCGATCACGGTGACCGTGTTGCCGACGACGCTGGAGATGGTGTTGCTGAGCACCCCGGCCACGCCGCCGACGTCGTTCTGCAGTCGCGACTGGATGACGCCCGTCTTGGTGCGGGTGAAGAACCCCAGCTCCATGGCCTGAAGATGGGAGAAGAGCCGGATGCGCAGCGCCCCCATCACGGAGTTGCCGACCCGCGCGGTCAGATAGGTCTGCCCCACGCCGATGCCCGCCGAGGCAAGCCACAGCAGCACCATCGTGCCGACCAGTTGGAGGAGCACCGGAACGTTCGGCGGCGCATTGTGCGGCGGAAACAACCCCCTGTCGAAGGCCTGCTGCGTGAGCAGCGGGGGGATGACACTGAGGCCTGCGCTGACCAGCACGAGCGCGATTGTGATGATGAGCTGCGTCCGATACGGAATGAACAACTCGCCAATGCGACGCAGCAGGTTGGGGATCTTGGGCGCGTCGGCGTTCGCGGCCTTCTGAGCTGCGACGTCACCGTTGCTGACGCGTCCGGCGCCGGCGCGTCCGCCTCCACCACCGCGCATGCTCACCAAGTGAGCGTAACCCGACCCACCCACACGCGCTCGTGGCTCCGAACCACACACAACTGCTTTCTTTGTACCCCGAAACGCCGCATGGCCCCCGGTTTGGGTCTCCCTCGTGTCCTCATTTTGGTGGACAGGGTGAAATCCGATCAGTTACAGTAAACACACCGTTCGCGTCACCGGCATCGGCATTTCAGGGCCTGCAGGGGAGCAGCGGAACCACCTTCCACGTCACCGCGATTCCGCGCACGGCAGCGGCCGCGCTTCGGGACGCGGCGCCCATCAGGAGATCCGACCCACGTGCCCACACCTGTCGACCTCGACACTTTTCGCGCGGCACTGGCCGACGCGGTCGCGGCCGGAGATATTGCCTCGGCGGTCGCCACAATTCATCCGGCGGGCCGTGTGCTCGCCTCCGAGCACGGTGAGGCATTCCGCGAACTGATCGCCGGCCTCCCCGTCGAAATCTGGCACAACGATCCGCAGATCGCCGCACAGCTGGGGAGCAGCTTTCGAGCGAATGGATCCCCGCGCGGCAAGTCCGCGCTCGGCTACTTCCGAGCGGCGGAAGACGCGCTCGCCCTCACCCCCGAGGCGCCCGCCCACTGCCTCGCCTCCGTCCTCCTCGGCCATGGGGCCGCCCTGCGCACACTCGGCGAACTCGACAACGCCCGCACCACGGTGCTGGCAGCACGCGACATCATCAGCGAGCAGCTGGCCGACGTGCCCTTCATCCGCATCGAGCTGGGCGCCCGCTTCAGCCTCGAGAACGGGATGCTCGATCTCGAGGAAGGTCTCTTCGACTCCGCCAGAGGCCATCTGGAGTACGCGCACGGTCTCGCGCGGGGCCACCTCACGCGCGCGGAGCACATCGAGTTGCTGGGTGCGCTCGCCCTGCTCGACGCTCTCTCCGGCGAACTGGACCGATCCGTTTTGCAGGTCGGCTACGCCAAAGAGCTCGCGGAAGGATCGGACCTCATGGGTTCCGGCTTCGGCGCTCCGGCGCTCCTCGCCGAGGTCATGGTCGCGAACGAACGATACGAGCTCGACGCGGCGATCGCCCTCGAGCCCGCCATGTTCGAGGCGGCGTGCCGCACCGAGTGGGAGCCATACGCCCACGCGGTCTCCGCGCAGCTTCTCGCCCTCCAAGGCCAGTTCATCGAAGCCATCGATCGGGTGGAGCGCTCGCTGCAGGGATACGACGGATGGGAGCGCACCGGCTACGGCGCCGACTTCGCCCGGCTTCTTCGCGCCGCACTACTTCTCGCGCTCGACCAGGCCGAGTCGTCCTGGAACGTGCTGCAGACTCTCGAACCCGGTGAGCACCACACCCTCTGCCCCGCACGGATGATCGCGCAACTGCGCATGATCCACGGCGACCTCCTCGGGGCCGACGAGGCGATCCGCGACTGCGAAGACCTCGGCGGGCTGCACTGCGCTCGGACGGTCGTCGACATCCAGCTGATCCGCGCATCCATCGAGCTGGCGCGGGGCAACAAACAGGCGTCGGACAACAGCGCGGATCGGGCATTCGTGACGATGGCCCGCACCGGTTCGCGCGCCGGATTGCAGCGCATCCCCAGCTCGACTCTCGCCCTCCTCGCGCGGAATGGGGTCGAGCACCCGCAGAGCCCCGCGGTCACGGCCATGCTGACCGTCATCGTGGAGCGAACCGCGGGTCAAGAGAGCCGGATCGAGCCGCTGAGCGCCCGAGAGCGCCTCGTGCTCGCGCAGGTTCAGCGTGGCCTCACGGTCGCGGCCATCGCCGCCGAGCTCTACATCTCGCCGAACACCGTCAAGACGCACCTGCGACGGCTGTACCGCAAGCTCGACGTGAGCACGCGCGACGAGGCCATCCGCGCCGCAAGGTCGCTCGGACTCGATCGCGAGATCACCCGCGATTCACCCGCGCCCACCTCTGACTCGGAGGAGTCGGCGGTGCTTTGATCGTGTCGTCGTAGTTTGAGCGACGGTCCCTGATCCCCGTCCGCTCATGACGACACGGGTGGGGCCATCCGGCTGGTTACCGGAGGCCCCACCCACTCCGTTGGTTGTGAGATTTGTGCGCCGCCGCCCCTGCGGCGCACCCGCTCCGCGTGCCGTACGAGCACCGCCTTGCTACACCAGCGAATCGCGCCACGCGGCGTGCAGCTTGGCGAAGCGGCCGGTTCCGCCGATGAGGTCGGCGGGGGTGCCATCCTCGACGATGCGGCCGTGCTCCATCACGAGCACCCGGTCGGCGATCGCCACCGTCGAGAGGCGGTGCGCGATGATCACAGCCGTGCGATCCGCGAGCAGGGTCGTGAGGCCCTCCTGCACGAGCCGCTCGCTCGGGATGTCGAGCGACGCGGTCGCCTCATCCAGGATGAGCACCGCCGGGTCGGCCAGGAAGGCACGCGCGAACGAGAGCAGTTGCCGCTGCCCCGCCGACACGCGCCCGCCGCGCTTGTTCACGTCGGTGTCATATCCGTCCGGGAGCGCTCGGATGAACGCATCCGCGCCGACCGACCGCGCGGCGCGCTGGATCTCCTCGAACGTCGCATCCGGCTTGCCGAGCGCGATGTTCTCGGCCACCGAGCCGCTGAACAGGTACGCCTCCTGCGTGACCATGACGATCGCGCGCCGCAGATCCTTCGGATGCAACCTCCGCAGGTCGATCCCATCGAGCAGGACCGCACCCGCCGTCGGGTCGTAGAAGCGCGCCATCAGTTTCGCCAACGTGGACTTCCCGGCTCCCGTCGACCCCACCAACGCGATGGTCTGGCCCGCCGGAATGTGCAGCGTGAAATCCGGCAGGATGACGCGGTCGGCGTGATAGGCGAAGCGCACGTCCTCGAAGTCGACCGCGCCGCGGGCCTCCCACAGGTCGATCGGATCGCTCGGATCGGCCACGCTCGGCTCCTCCTCGAGCACGCCGGAGATCTTCTCGAGAGCGGCCGCGGCGGACTGGTACGAGTTGTAGAACTGCGCCATCTCCTCCATCGGGTCGAAGAAGCGTCGGGTGTAGAGCACGACCGCCAGCAGCGCGCCGATCTCGAGCCCGCCCCCGAGCACGCGGAATCCGCCCACCAACAGCACGGCGGCCACCGTGACGTTTCCGATCAGGATCAGCCCGGGGTCGAAGATGCCGAACAACCGGATCGCCTGGGCGTTCGCATCGCGGTAGCCCTCGACGATGTCGCCGAAGTCCTTCTCGTTGCGCTGCTCCTTGCGGAACGCTTTGACCGCCCTGATGCCCGTCATCGTCTCGACGAAGTGCACGATCAGCCGCGCCGAGAACACGCGGGTTTCGCGGAACACCAGCTGCGAACGCTTCTGGAACCAGCGCGTCAGCAGGAACAGCGGGACGAGCGCACCCGCGAGCACGAGCGCGCTCCACGGGTCGAGGGCGACCAGCGCGATCGCGATGAAGACCATGTAGAGGATGCCGCGCACCAGTCCAGTGATCCCCGAATCGAGCAGCTCGCGAATCGACTCGAGGTCGCTGGTCTGTCGCGCGATGATCCGGCCTGAGGTGTAGCTCTCGTGGAACTCCAGACTCAGCCGCTGGGCGTGCAGGAACACCCGCTTGCGCAGATCGATGAGGATCGCCTGCGTGAGTCGCGCGGACAGGATCGTGAACTGCGAGATGAGGATGGCACCGAAGACACCCGCGAGCAGATAGCCGCCAACGGTGAGGACGATCGGCATCCAGTCCTTCTGCTTCATCAGGGCGGGAAGCCCCTGATCGATGCCGATCGCGATCAGGGTCGGGCCGGCCACCTGCAACGCCGTGCTCACCACGATGACGGCCAGCGCCACCACGACGCGAGCGCGAACGGGACGCAGCAGCACGCCGAGCAAACGCAGCGAGCGAGCCCGGATGGCGCGGCTCTCGTCGCGCGTGTAGTCGGAGCGCTCCTCGCCTTCAACCCCCGTCAACGTCGTCATGCGTTCACCTTCAGTTCGTTGTTGTCTTCATCCAGCGAGGAGATGACGAAGCGGTAATGGTCGTTGCTGGCGAGCAGTTCGGAATGCCTGCCGACCGCCGTCACGCGTCCGTTCTCGAGCAGAGCCACCCGGTCTGCGAGCATGACCGTCGACGGCCGGTGCGCCACGATCAGCGCTGTCGTACTCGCGAGCACGCGGCGCAGGCCCGCCTCCACGCGCGCCTCGGTGTCCACGTCGAGAGCCGACAGCGGATCGTCGAGCACGAGCACCGCGGGACGCGCGGCCACCGCACGCGCGAGCGCGAGTCGCTGCCGCTGCCCGCCGGACAGGCTGAGCCCCTCCTCACCGACCCGGGTGTCCGATCCGTCCGGAAGATCGGCGACGAAATCCGCCTGCGCGATGTCGAGCGCCTCTGCCAGCACACGGTCCGCTTCGCGGCCACCGCCGGCGAGCTCGGGACGACCGAGCAGCACGTTGTCGCGCACCGACGCCGAGAACAGGGTCGCATCCTCGAACGCCATCGCGATGTGCCTGCGCAGTTCCTGGCGTGTTAGATCGCGGATGTCGACCCCATCCAGTCGGATCGCTCCGCCGGTCACGTCATAGAGCCGCGTCGCGAGCGCGGTCAGCGTCGTCTTGCCCGACCCCGTCAACCCGACGAGCGCCATCGTCTCGCCGGGCTCCAGCTCGAGCTCGATGCCGTCGAGGATGTCGGGGAACTGGGTGGGCGAATCCTGATATCGGAAGTGCGCGGCATCGAAGACCAGCCGCCCGCGGGGGTCGACGATCGTTTTCGGGTTTTCAGGATCCTGGATGCTGTTCGGCTCGTCGAGCACCTCGAAGAGGCGATCGATCGCCGTGCGCGTGTCGAAGGTCATCGACAGCAGGAAACCGATCGACTCGATCGGGAATCGGAGCACCGTCGCCGTGGCGAAGAACGCGAACAACTGCCCGACGGTGAGCTGGCCGGTGGAGGCGAGCCACACGCCACCGAAGAGACACAGGGCGAACGCGACATCCGGAACCAGAAGGAGCCAGAGCCAGATTCCGGCGATCGCCTGCGCCTTCTCGATCTCGGTGCCGCGCAGCTCCTCGGCCTGACGGGTGAACTTCTCGAGAGAGTATCGGCCGCGCCCGAACGCCTTCAGCACCCTGATGCCGTGCACCGACTCCTCGACGGCCGTCGCGAGGTCGCCCTGCTGGTCCTGCGAGCGACGAGCGACGACCGAGTAACGGTTCTCGAAGACGTATCCGTAGATCCAGAGCGGGATCGAGCAGACCAGGAAGACGATGCCGAGCTGCCAGCTCCAGAAGAACAGCACGACGAAGCCGACCACGATCGTGACGATGTTGACGATCAGCAGCACGACGCCGAACGACAGCCAGCGACGGATCAGACCGAGGTCGCTCATGGCGCGCGACAGCAACTGCCCGCTCTGCCAGCGATCGTGGAACGAGACGGGAAGGTCCTGCAGCTTCGCGTAGAGCGAGTTCCGGAGCGACGCCTCGACGTGGGTTCCGGGCGTCAGCACGAAGAAGCGGCGCGCGGCGATGAAGGCGGCTTCCAGCACGCCGAGCACGAGGACGATCAGCGCGGCGGGCCAGATCTGGGCGCCGTGACCCGTGGAAAGCGGGCCGTCGACGAGGTTTTGCAGGATCAGCGGGATGCCGAGCG
>JALYHS010000006.1 GCA_030776385.1 Actinomycetota bacterium | reverse complement strand
GTCAAACGGCACTCGTCGCGAAGGTTCGTGGCACACGGCCGGCGGCCAAGCGGCGCCGGGGCGCGGCAGAGCCCGCGACTACGCGGCGGGGGTCTCCGGGGTCACAGCGCTGGCGAGGACGACGTCGAGAGCGCTCGAGGCGTCCTCCTCGCTGAGGTCCTGGGCGAGGGCGAGCTCGGAGATCAGGATCTGGCGGGCCTTGGCCAGCATCCGCTTCTCTCCGGCGGAGACGCCGTGGTCCTGGTCGCGGCGCCACAGGTCACGGACGACCTCGGACACGCGGTAGACGCTGCCCGACGCCATCTTCTCCTGGTTGGCCTTGTAGCGACGGCTCCAGTTGCCGGGCTCCTCGACGAAGGGATCGCGCAGGACCTGGTGCACCGCCTTCACGCCGTCGCCGTCGATGACGTCGCGCACGCCGACCAACTCGACATTGTCGGTCGGCAGCATGATCGTCAGCTCGCTGGTGTGCACGTTGAGCGTCATCATCTCCTTCTCCACGCCGGCCACTGTGCGCTTCGAGAGCGCGGTGATGGTCACGGCACCGTGGTGCGGGTAGACGAGGGTCTTGCCAACGGACAACTCCACGTTGCGTCCTGCCTTCTGGGGTACTTGACTCTGGGGCACTGCTAGGGCACTGGGGGACTCTTGGTCGACAACCCGCCCCGGGTCAACCGAGGTGGGCGATCAGATCTGCTGCAGGAACTTCGGTTCGCTCCCCCGAGCGCCGGTCCCAAAGCTCTAGGATACCCTGTCCAGCGCCTCGACCCACGATCACGATCGTCGGAACTCCGAGAAGCTCCGCATCGCCGAACTTCACGCCGGGTGAAACCTTCGGGCGATCGTCGTAGAGAACCTCGAATCGGGCGGCGTCCAGCTCGGCAGAGACCTTCTCGGCCAGCGCGTACGCCAGCTGATCCTTGCCCGTCGCAATGACGTGGATGTCGAAGGGCGCGACCTCCGCGGGCCAGATCAACCCTTTGTCGTCCGCGGAGTTCTCGGCGATCGCCGCGACGAGCCGCGTGACGCCGATGCCGTACGAACCCATCGTGACGGTGACGAGTTTTCCGTTCTCGTCGAGCACCTTCAGACCCAGCGTCTCGGCGAAGAAACGTCCGAGCTGGAACACGTGCCCGATCTCCATGCCGCGCGCGATCTCGACCGGCCCTGAGCCGTCCGGCGCCGGATCGCCCGCCTTCACCTCGGCGATCTCCACGCTGCCGTCGCTGCTGAAGTCGCGGCCGGCCACGAGGCCGAAGACATGCCTACCGTCGCTGTTGGCGCCGGTGATCCATCCGGTTCCGTCGACGACGCGCGGGTCGGTCAGGTATCGGATGCCGGTGGCCGACTCCTCCCCGAGAATGGCACCGGTCGCGGTCCATGGTCCGATGTAGCCCTTGACGAGCAGCGGATTCTTCTCGAAGTCCCCATCCCCCGCGGTCTCGACCTCTGCGGGCGCGAACGCCACCTCGGCGCGCTTCATGTCGACCTCACGATCGCCGGGAAGGCTGACGACGACGACTTCGCGCGTCCCGTCGAGGTGGGTGAGTGCGAGGACGACGTTCTTGAGGGTGTCTGCGGCGGTCCACGGGCGACCGTCCGGGCGCGGGTGCTTCTCGTTCGCGACATCCACGAGGGTGGCGATCGTCGGCGTTCCGGGGGTTTCGAGCACCTCGGCCGGGGTCAACTTCTCGTACGAGCGGGCGGGAGGCGCGACAGTGGTGAACGCCTCGACGTTGGCCGCGTATCCGCCTGCGGAGCGCACGAAAGTGTCCTCGCCCACCGCCGTCGGGTGCAGGAACTCCTCAGACCGGGCTCCCCCCATCAGGCCGTTGTCCGCCTGCACGATCACGTACTCGAGGCCCAGTCGCGTGAAGATGCGCTCGTAGGCGTCGCGCTGCGCCTGGTACGAGACATCCAGTCCCGCGTCGGAGACGTCGAAGCTGTACGCGTCCTTCATCGAGAACTCGCGGCCTCGCAACAGGCCGGCCCGGGGGCGGGATTCGTCGCGGTACTTGTCCTGGATCTGGTAGATCGACAGCGGAAGGTCCTTGTAGGAGTTGTAGAGGTCTTTCACCAGCAGGGTGAAGACCTCCTCGTGCGTCGGGGCGAGCAGGTAATCGGCGCCTTTGCGATCCTGCAGGCGGAAGATGCCATCGCCGTAGGTCTCCCAACGCCCGCTGAGCTCGTAGGGATCGCGGGGCAGCAGCGCGGGGAAGTGCACCTCCTGCGCTCCGGCGGCCGCCATCTCCTCGCGGATGACGCGCTCGACATTGCGACGTACGCGCAGACCCAGCGGGAGCCAGGCGAAGATCCCGGGAGCCTGGCGGCGGATGTATCCGGCGCGCACGAGCAGCCGGTGGCTGGTCACTTCGGCGTCGGACGGATCCTCGCGCAGCGTGCGGACGAAGAGCTGGCTGAGACGGGTGGGCACGGCGTCCATGCTACCGAGGGTCGCGGCGGTCGAGACCCGGCTGAGGACGGGGTTCGGGTCCACGGACGCAGAAGGGAGGGCCTGCTGCCGACCGTGGACCCGCTTCGCTGCTGAGCCGCACGACGACATCCGCAGACGTCGCGGGACACGACAGGAAGGCCGCAGAGTGCGGCACTTCGATGCTACGAGACCGGGTGACTCGCGGGTGAGTCCCAAGACTGGGGGCAGCTCAGTCGTTCGGACGACTCGGTCGCGAGGTGCGCGGCACAGCCGAACGCGTTCGACGAAAAAGTCAGACCGTGACGACCTCGGGCGCGCCGAGCTCGCCCGGAGGCATCTCGGCGGCGAGGCGCTTCGCCTCTTCGATCAGCGTGGCGACGATCTCGCTCTCGGGCACCGTCTTGATGACCTCGCCCTTCACGAAGATCTGGCCCTTGCCATTGCCGGATGCCACGCCCAGGTCGGCCTCGCGGGCTTCACCGGGTCCGTTGACGACGCAGCCCATCACGGCGACCCGCAGAGGGACGGTCATGCCTTCGAGCCCGGCCGTGACGTCGTTGGCCAGCGTGTACACGTCGACCTGGGCACGACCGCAGGATGGGCACGACACGATTTCGAGCTTGCGCTCGCGAAGGTTGAGCGACTGCAGGATCTGCAGGCCGACCTTGACCTCCTGGGCGGGTGGGGCTGAGAGCGACACGCGGATGGTGTCGCCGATGCCCTCGCCGAGAAGGATGCCGAAAGCTGTCGCGCTCTTGATGGTGCCCTGGAACTCGGGCCCCGCCTCGGTGACGCCGAGGTGCAGCGGCCAGTCACCGCGCTCCGCGAGCAGCCGGTAGGCCTTGACCATGATCACCGGATCGTTGTGCTTGACCGAGATCTTGAAGTCGTGGAAGTCGTGCTCCTCGAACAGGCTCGCCTCCCAAACGGCGCTCTCGACGAGTGCCTCGGGGGTGGCTTTGCCGTATTTCTGCATGATCGACGGCTCGAGGGATCCGGCGTTGACGCCGATCCGGATACTGACCCCGGCCGCCTTCGCGGCCGCGGCAATCGCGCCCACCTGATCGTCGAACTTGCGGATGTTGCCGGGATTCACGCGCACCGCGGCGCACCCGGCATCGATGGCCTGGAACACGTACTTCGGCTGGAAGTGGATGTCGGCGATGACCGGAATCTGGCTCTTCTTCGCGATGATGTGGAGCACGTCCGCGTCATCCTGACTGGGGACGGCCACGCGCACGATGTCGCAACCGGATGCGGTGAGCTCGGCGATCTGCTGCAGAGTCGCGTTGATGTTCGTGGTCGGCGTGGTGCACATGGACTGCACGCTCACAGGTGCGTCGCCGCCGACGAGTACCTTGCCGACCTTGATCTGGCGGGACTTGCGCCGCGGGGCCAGGGTTTCGGGTGGCGGTTTCGGCATCCCGATATTCAGAGCAGGCATGGTGCAAGCCTAGTTCCGGGGCGTGACTGCCGCTGGGGCGCAGAGGTCACACCGCGCCGATGTGCTCGGCGAGTGCCGCGTCGAACGCGGCGGGCTGGTCGAGATGCGGCGCGTGCCCGCAGTCGCTGAGTTCGAGTTCGGTCACCGCGCCACCTGCGAGTCGATAACGTTCGAGCACCGCCCGGGTCTGGGTGATCATCGGCTGGGCGGGTGCGACCTCCTGCCCCGGCCAGCCGGGGATCACGCCCACCTCTCCGAGGTAGTTGATGTCGAAGAACGAGGCGTCGCTCACGATGGCATCGTCGACCCCGTGCACCCAGAGCACGGCGGGCTTCCGGGGGAGGTCGACGATCCCGCTGACGTCGAAGTGGTTCGGCGTCATGGTGTTCAACACCCCTCGGGTCCCGGCCCCGAAACCGGGCCACGCATCCACGGCGACCGAGTCGCCCGGGTAGTTGTCCGGGCCGGTGGCGGTGGTCAACATGGATGCCACCCAGACGTCTTCGTGCGGCACGCGATCCGGGTTCTTGACGTACGCGGTGCGGTAGACAGTGCGGGGCGAGGTCGGGCTCTCGTCGGAGGTGTCGCCGCTGTTCAGGCGAGCCACGAAGTCCGGGTTCGCTCCCCCGCCGCCCGTTCCCGCACCAACCTCGTCGAGGCGACGACCCTCGGCGCCCGCCGTTCCCCCGAAGCCGAACGGAGACACCGGCGCCTCGAGAGTGACCGTCTCGATCAGCTCGGGGTGGTCGAGCATCAGCTGCATGACGACTCCGCCGCCCATACTCCAGCCGACCAGGTGCACCTCCGACACGCCGAGTTCGACGAGCACTGAGGCGATGTCGTCCGAGAAGTCGCGGACCCCGCGGGACGCGTCAACCGGCAGAGTCTCGCTCTCGCCGAAGCCACGCAGGTCGATCGCGAGCGCCCGCACCGACGCGGGCAGGGCAAGCATCGTAGCTTCGTAGAAGAACGACGACGAGACGTTGCCGTGAACGAACACGACGACCGCCGAGGGGCTGGATGTCGCGGCCCGTTCGAGCACGTTGGCCGTCAGGCGCTGCGTGGTGACGCGGTGGGCGACGATGCCCGGGAACAGGGTGTCGGTC
>JALYHS010000005.1 GCA_030776385.1 Actinomycetota bacterium | reverse complement strand
AGCTGCGAGCGCTCGCGCTGTACGACCAGCTGACCGGGGTGGCCAACAGGCGCCTGCTGCGGGAGCACGTCATCCAGGGCCTCGCGGCGGCGGGTCGGCGCGAGCATCCCATCGCCATGCTCGTGATCGACCTCGACGGATTCAAGAGCATCAACGACGAGCGCGGACATCAGCAGGGCGACGCCGTGCTCAGATGGGTGGCCCAGCGGGTCACCGAGGTGGTCCGCACGGATGACGTCGTCGGTCGGTTCGGGGGTGACGAGTTCGTCGTCGTCTGCCACGAGGCCGACGAGGTCGTCGCACGGACCGTGGCGGAGCGCATCCGGGTCGCCATCGCGGGCTACCCCGATGGACTTCCGGATGGTTCGTCCCTCACCGCGAGCGTCGGCATCGCGATCTGCGCTCCCGCCAAGGCGACCGCGCTCCCCGAGGACTTCTTCGCCGTCGCGGACCTCGCGCTCTACCGATCCAAGCGCGAGGGCAAGGACCGGGTCAGCGTCGGCTCGCTCTGAGGATCTGCCGCACCTGCTCGAGAACCTCGGCGGCCGTGGGACGCTCGGCCGGCTCCCGCCGGGTCATCGCTCCGATCAGTCCGCGCCAGGCCCGTGGCACCGTCTTCGGGATCCCGGGATCGACCTCGGTGCGGGCCATCGCCGACTCCACCGGGTCGCCGGGGAATGCGCGTTCGCCGGTGAAGCACTCCAGCAGCACGAGGCCGAGCGAATAGACGTCCGCGGCGGTCGTCAGCCGGTATCGGAGCGCCTGCTCCGGGCTGAGGTAGGCGGCCGTGCCCTCCGTGACGTCGTCGGATGGCGGCATCCATCCGGACTGCACGGCGATGCCGAAGTCGGTGAGTCGGGCGCGCGGGCGCGACTCGATCGAGCCGTAGTCGACGAGCATGATGTTCGACGGCGATACGTCGCGGTGGATGACGCCGCGGCGATGGATGTATTCGAGCGCTTCCGCGATCTCGAATGCGATGCCGCCGACCATCTGCTCGGGGAGCTGCCCGTCGTCGATCAACTCGCGCACCGTATCGCCGCGCAGCAGCTCCATGACGAGGAACGGGCGTGGATCACCCGGGGACGACTCGTCGATGCCCGCGTCGAGGACGGCGACGATTCCGTGATGTCCCAACTGGGCGAGCAGTCGCAGTTCCTCCCGGGCGCGCGCGAGATCCGGCTCGGATCCGGCGAGGAACACCTTGACGGCGACGTCCCGGCCGAGCAGCAGGTCGCGCGCGCGATAGACGGATGCCGAGCCGCCGCGCGCCAGGAGCGCTTCGGGCTGGTATCGGTCCAGCAGGAGCGGGGCGGTCAGATCGCTGTCGGTCACGGGGGCATTCCTCATGCGAGGGCGGGAGCTCGGGAACTGGGAGCCGGGGAGGCACAGACTACCGGTGGCCGGGTCGGAAGGGGCCGCATGCAAGCCTGGATATTGGCTGCGTAAGTGGATGAGTGATTCTCGTATGCCATCAGCGGCATACAAGAGTCGAGGCCCGTTTTCAAGGGCCTGTCGACGATATTCCGGACAGCGCTAACCTTCGAACATGACCCGGACCCTGCCACACGCGTGACCGACTCGACGATCCGCCTCCCGCCGGGGGAACTCCAGCGACTGGCGGAGTGCGTGCTGGAGCCGATCCGCTTCCCCGGGGCCGTGCAGGCCCACGGGGCGCTGCTTGCCGCGACGGGTGCGGCCCTGACCATCACCCACGCCAGTGAGAGCGTCGCCGAGTTCCTCGGTGCCGAACCGATCGCCCTCTTCGGCCGTCCGCTCGCGGACCTGATCGGGGAGTTTGCCGTCGCCGAGATCCTCGACGTGCTCGACCCCCACACCTTTTCGTCGAATCCGGTGCGAGTCGACCGAGGCACCACGGAGTTCGACGTGATCGTCCACCGCGTCGACGGGGTGCTCGTGATCGAGTTCGAGCCCCTCGATCCCGACTTCGTCGATCAGAACCCGGCGACGCGCGCCGCGTTCCGTCGGCTCACCGGGGCGCGTACCGTGCGGCAACTCTGGATCGCCACCGCCATCGAACTGTCGCGGATCACCGGTTTCGACCGGGTGATGGTGTACCACTTCCATCCCGACGAGCACGGCGAAGTGGTGGCGGAGGTCGCCGCAGAGGGAATGGAGCCGTATCTCGGCCTGCACTATCCGGCATCCGATATCCCGGCTCAGGCCCGCGCGCTCTACCTGACCAAGTTGTCGCGGATGATCGCCACCAGCACCGACTCCGCCTCGGCGCTTCTGGCTGACGCCAACTCGACCGTCCCCACCGAGTTCGACCTCAGCGGTGCCGAGCTGCGGGCCGTGTCGCCGCATCACCTCGAGTTCATGCGCAATATGGGGCAGGCGTCCACCTTCTCACTGTCGCTCGTGCAGGGCGATCGTCTGGTCGGCATGATCACCTGCGCTCACCGCACCGAGCGTCGCCTCCCGTATCGGACCCGCGAAGCTCTCGAGATCCTGGCCAACCAGGTATCGCTGCAGCTGGCCTCGATGGTCGAGATCGATCGGCTCGAGCAGCTGAACGCCCTCCGCGAAGTGCGGGCTCGGCTGCTGGCCCAGATCGGCACGGGCGATGATCTCCCGGAGGCACTGTTGCGGCAACGACTGACCCTGCTCGACCTGGTGCCTGCGGATGGCGCGGTCATCGCGTTCGGCGGACGGCTCCACACCGTCGGCTCGGTACCCGTCGAGACGGCGATCATCGCCTTCGTCGCGGCGGTGCGTGACGCCACAGGAGGTCTGACCTTTTCAAGCAACGCCATCCCGCTCGACTTCCCCGAACTCGCGGCCATCGCGCCGTCCGTCGTGGGGGTCATGATCCGGCCGTTCGGGCGGGACGGCGAGTTCGTCGCCTGGTTCCGCGGGGAGATGCGGCAGACCGTCGACTGGCTCGGCGACATGTCTCCCAGCAACCGCGTGAGTACGCTGTCGCCCCGCAACTCGTTCTCGGCTTGGAGGGAAGAAGTCACCGGGACCTCGGCGCCCTGGGCTGCTTACGAGGTCGAGGTCGGCGAGTTCTGCCGCGATATGGACTCGGTGCTGCTGCGCCGGGCCGAATCCGAACTGGCCGAGCTGGCGCTCCGCGATGCCCTCACCGGCCTGCCCAATCGGCGCCTGCTAATGGATCGGCTCGGCCAGGGCATCGCGCGCCACTCGCCCGGCCACCAACTCGCGGTCCTCTTCATCGACCTCGACGGATTCAAACGGATCAACGACACCCACGGGCACGGGGCCGGCGACGATGCGCTCCTGTTCGTGGCGCGCCAACTCGATGCGACCGCCCGCCACGAAGACACCGTCGCGCGACTCGGCGGCGACGAGTTCGTGATCCTCTGCGAGAACACCACGCCCCAGCAGGCGAAGCAGATCGCCGAGCGGATCCTGACCGCCCTGACCATGCCGCCGGTCCCCGCTCCGCCCTGGACCATCTCGGCATCGATCGGCATCGCGATGGCGCAACTGGACCTGGATGCCTCCCACCTCCTCAGCGCCGCCGACGCCGCCATGTATCGGGCGAAGGTCGCCGGGCCCGGGCGCATCGAGTTCTGAGGGTTGGGTTCTGAGGGTTGGCGGGGATCGGTGTCGGCGGCTACTCGGGGTCGTGCTCGGGGTCGGCGTCGATGGCGCGTTCGCGCTCGCGGCGGAGTTCGGCAAGCTCGGCGAGGTCCGCGAGGTCGACAGCCAGGCCAGCCACCCGCTCCGGACGTTCCGCGTCGTAGTCGACATCGTCGTCGAATCGCGGCGCCATCGCCCGGGCGGCCACGGCGCGAGTGAGCTCGGCGGCTGCGGCGTCCTGCGCCTGCGCGACGATTTCGGC
>JALYHS010000004.1 GCA_030776385.1 Actinomycetota bacterium | reverse complement strand
ATCCGGTTGTGAACTGTGTGCGGGTCAGACGATACGGGACAACCGCTGATTAAGCGAAGATTCGTCGAAGTCACTAGCGCCCTCATCGCGTTTGGACCCGCGCGCGCCCTGGCGTCAAGGGGCCCTTGCCGTCCCTGACCGCCTCACCACGGCAACGCAGGTCTATTCTCGTGTCCATGGCCGATGCTCAACTCGGTGGTCTGTCCGTCCCCGGCCGCACCCGTGTAGGCGGGCTGATCCTCGTCCTCGGCGTGCTGGCGGTTCTTGGCGGCGCGGTAGCAACAGCAGTGGCGAAGATGTCAGCCGACCAGTCGCGGCTCGTTGGTTCCTCGTTCGGGGTGCTCTCGGTTGGCGCGAAGAGCGGCTATCACTTCCCGCAGCAGCATGCAGCAACTCCGGACTACACAGGCGCCTGGATCGGCGCCATCGTCACCGGAATCGGTGTGATTGTAGTGGCGATGTGGATCATCCTCGTGGCTAGGGGACGGCGTCAGGCTGCCGTTCACGTTCCAGGGGGTCAGCCCGCCGCGATCCTGATCATCGCATCCGGCGCACTTGGCATGGCCGCCGGTGCGGTCGGAGGACTGATGGCGAAGTCGTCCGCTGACGAGGCCTCATACCTCGCCTCCCAGCCGACGTCGCAAATGAGCGACCCCTCGAACCCGATCGGGTTGATCTTCGACCCGTCGTCAGCCCACTACGTGGCTCCCGACTACGCGGTGTTCTGGATCTGGATGATCGTCGCCGGGATCGGTGTGGTTGCCGTCCTGGCCGGGATCGCCGTCGCCTTTCGGCGTCGACGCCGTGCTGCCTGACGGGCGCGTCAACCGCGCGGACTACCGCTCTTGGGCCGGCGGAAGCCCACAATGATGAGCACGATCCCGACGACCGCGACGATCAGCCCGATGATGAGCCACTTCGTGTCGCCGGTCATGAAGCTGCCGGGGATCAGGTTCATGCCCTGGCCGGCCCAGACGGCGCCGACTGCCAGAGCGACCAGACCGATGGTGATCAGGGTTGCGCGCATGAGTGCCACGGTACCTCGGACGGGAGCGCGCGACCACCCGCCACATCCCGGTACAGGCTGTGCCCGGCGGTGCATGTCGTGGCAGGTCGCGGCGTTGCAACGGTTGCCGCGGCTCTCTGAGCATTCGGCCAGGGTGGATTCGTGGAACTGGCTCCCTCAGTTCGATGACGATCGGCGGCTGAACTGTGGCTCCGAGTGTTGAGGTTCGGGGTCGCTGAGGCGCGCTGGCCAGTGGGTCGGGTGCCCGTTCTTTCTCTCGAGAGGTCAAATTCTGCCCTTCCTCAGCGGTGGAAGAGCGGTTTTCGACCTCTCGACGGAGGAAATGCCGACCAACGCGCCCACCCAACACTCCACGGGCCCGCGAGCCGATTCGGAGATAGCGGCCGAGGTTCCGATCGTTTTCGCGGAAGACTGGGGCCATGGAGTTGACGAGCGTGCTGCTGCACAATCTGACGATCGTGGATGCGGTGGGCACGGATGCCGTAGCGGGCGCCGTCTGGGTGCGCGACGGCATCATCCTCGCGGTGGGGACGGAGGCGGAGGTTCGCGCCCAGGCGGACGATGCCGCCGTCGCGATCGACCTTGGCGGGGCATACCTGGCGCCCGGACTGATCAACATGCACACCCACTTCTCGCTGGCGCTGCCGGGCGAGCGCGGCGACTACGTCAGCTCACTCGACGCACACGGCATCGCGCTGTACATGGCGGACGGCGCGCGGCGCGCCCTGCACTCCGGCATCACGACGGTGCGCTGCGTGGCCGAACGCGATCACGCCGACTTCGCCCTGCGCGACGCGATCCAGCGCGGTCTCGTGCCCGGCCCCGACATCTACACCGCCGGTCAGGCCCTCGTCTGCACGGGCGGCCACGGCCACGAGACCAGCGACACCGTCGAATGCGACGGAGCGGATGACTTCGCTCGCGGGGTCCGCACGCAGCTCAAGGCCGGGGCCGACCTCATCAAGGTGATGATCTCGGGCGGAATCGCGGGCGAGCACGAGAGCATCGACACCCCGCAACTCACGCGCGCAGAGATGGAGGCGGTGATCACGACGGCGCACGCATGGGGTCGCAAGGTCACCGCCCATGCCGGGCCGGCATCCGTGATTGCCGAAGCGGTCGAGCTGGGCCTCGACTGTGTCGAACACGGGTACCAGCTCACGCCCGAGGTGGCGCGCGCAATGGCGGCGGCGGGTACCGCGTTGGTTCCGACGCTGATCGTGACGCGCTGCGGTTCGTTCTTCGACGAACTCGGAGTGCCCGCGTGGATGCAGGAGCGTTCGCTCGCGGCCGGCCCGCGCCACGTCGAATCCTTTCGGA
>JALYHS010000003.1 GCA_030776385.1 Actinomycetota bacterium | reverse complement strand
CGCGGCAGCGGATCGAAGAGGCGGCTCGTGAACTGAACTATCACCCCAACTTCGCCGCCCGAGCGTTGAAGTTCTCGCGGACGAACGTGGTGGCTCTCGTCGTTCCCGACGTGACCAACGCGATTTTCGCCGAACTGATGCGAGGGGTCGAAGAGGAGGCGGCCGAGCTCGGCTACATGGTCCTGCTGGCTCGGGCCGAGAGCATGCACTCGACCGCGGGCACCATCGCCAAACTCGTGGGTGAAGGCCGAGTCGACGGCCTCCTGGTGCAGGTAGGTGACTCCATGACCAGCGACGACCTCGCGGGTATCCTCGACGGCCGCGTTCCCGCGGTGCTCATCAATTCGCGCCGCGAAGACCACGTCGGATCCGTCATCCTGCCCGATGAGGCCGGCGTCGAGATCGCGGTGCGCCACCTCGTCTCGCTCGGCCACACCCGCATCGGCCTGGTCAACGGGCTGACGACGACGGACAGCGCCGAGCGCCGCGGCGCGGGGTTCGCCACGGCAATGTCGAGCGCCGGACTGCTGGTTGACCCCGAGTTCGTGACCTGGCTCGGCTACGACCCGCAGCAGGGGCGCGCGGCCCTGCGAGCGCTCGTGGCTCTTCCGGAGCGCCCGACCGCGATCGTGGTGGCTAATGTCAACGCCGCACTCGGCGTCCTGGGCGAGGCGCGGAGCGCCGGGATTCGCGTGCCGGACGACCTCTCGATCGTGGCCATCCATGACGCCTGGACCGCCGACAACTCGTGGCCACCGCTCACCACCGTCCGGATGCCGCTATATGAACTCGGCAAGCTCTCGATGGGTGCGCTCTCCGACCGGATTCGTGTCGCCTCCATCGCCGACATCGTGGTGACTGACCCGCCGCCCCAGCTCGTTCTGCGCGACTCGACACGCCCTCGCGCGGCATATTCAACTGATCAATTGCGAGATAGTTGACTCTAGGAGGCGATAATTCGGCGAAGTGCCCCAGATACATCTAATGTTTGTCCTATGCTGGCGTGACAGCGAAAGGACTCTGTGATGCGGACTCGCGCGACGCGGCGCGGCCTCGAACTGACGGAGATCGGTTTGGGGGCTGCCCAATTCGGCAATCTCTATCGCGAGACCACCGACGAGCAGGCGGCCAGTGCCGTGACGGCGGCCTGGGAGAGCGGCATTCGCTACTTCGACACCGCTCCGCACTACGGGCTCGGGCTCTCGGAGCGCCGGCTCGGTCAGTCGCTCACCTCCTTCCCGCGCGACGAGTATCGCGTCTCCTCGAAGGTCGGCCGCGTTCTCGTGCCGAGCCCGGAGACCGCTGACCGCATGGATGACCAGGGCTTCCTCGTGCCGGCATCCACTCGCCGTGAATGGAACTTCAGTCGGGATGGGATTCTCCGCTCCCTCGAGAGCACCCTGACGAGGACCGGGCTCGACTACCTCGACATCGTCTATCTGCATGACCCCGATGACCACCAGGAACTGGCGTTCGGCGAGGGGATTCAGACGCTGATCGAGCTGCGCGAGCAGGGGGTGGTGCGCGCCGTCGGTGCCGGCATGAACCAGTCAGAGGCGCTGGCTGCTCTCATTCGTGGCGCCGACGTCGATCTGGTCATGGTCGCCGGCCGGTACACGCTGCTCGAGCAGGGTGCCGCGGAAGACCTGATGCCTCTCGCCCTGGAGCGCGGCGTCGGGGTCGTGATCGCGGGGGTCTACAACTCGGGTCTTCTGAGTTCCGAGCGACCGACCGCCGATGCCAAGTACGACTATGCGGATGCCTCGGCGAAGTTGATCGCGAGGGCGAACGCGATCGCGGACGTGTGCGAGCGGCACGGCATCACTCTCCCCGAGGCCGCTCTCGCCTTTCCGCTTCGTCATCCGGCTGTGGTTTCGGTCGTCGTCGGAGCGCGCGATGCGGCGCAAGTCGTCGGCAATATCCAGCGCTATGCGACGACCGTTCCGGAGTCCGTGTGGATCGATCTTCGCGCCGCGGATCTGTTGCCCGACTCCTCTTCACTCCACGCCTGACAGGACCGAGACATGACAACCATCACCGCCGTGACCAGCCATGACATCAGATTCCCCACCTCTCTGACCGCCGACGGATCCGACGCCATGAACAAAGACGGTGACTACTCGGCGGCGTACGTGGTCATCCACACCGACGACCCTGCCGTCTCGGGCTACGGCTTCACCTTCACCATCGGTCGCGGCAACGATCTGTGCGTCGAAGCGGCACGGCAACGAGGGCTCCCGCTTGTCGGGCGTTCCGTCGAGGCCCTGGTCGCCGACCTGGGCGCCATCTACCGGGAGCTGAACAGCGACTCGCAGCTGCGCTGGCTCGGTCCCGAGAAGGGCGTCGAGCATCTCGCGCTGGCCGCGGTCATGAATGCCATGTGGGATCTGGCGGCTCGGGTGGCGGGGAAGCCGCTTTGGCGACTGCTCGCCGACATGACTCCCGAGCAGCTCGTCGATGCCGCCGATCTGAAATACCTGTCCGATGCCATCACCCGCGACGAGGCCATCGCGATCCTGGCCGAGCTGGCGCCGACGAGGGAGGCGCGCATCGCCGAGCTCACGCAGACCGGGTACCCTTGCTATACGACGAGCGCCGGCTGGCTCGGCTACAGCGACGAGAAGCTGCGCCGCCTACTCCAGGAGGCTGTCGACGAGGGCTACCACCACGTCAAGCTGAAGGTCGGCGCGAATCGCGACGAGGACATCCGGCGGCTCCGCATCGCTCGTGAGGTCATCGGCGCCGACGCGAAGCTCATGATCGACGCCAATCAGGTCTGGGATGTCCCCGAGGCGATCGAGTGGATCGGCGAGCTGGCGCAATTCAACCCGCACTGGGTCGAGGAACCCACCAGTCCCGACGACGTGCTTGGGCATGCCGCCATCCGGAAGGCGATCGCGCCGATCGGCGTGGCGACCGGTGAGCACGGAATGAATCGGGTGCTGTTCAAGCAGATGTTCCAGGCGGGGGCGATCGACTTCTGCCAGCTCGACTCCGCTCGACTCGGCAGCATCAACGAGATCCTCAGTGTCTACTTGATGGCCAAGAAGTTCGGTGTTCCGGTGTGCCCGCACGCGGGCGGCGTGGGGCTCTGCGAACTGGTGCAGCACCTCTCGATTTTCGACTACGTCGCCGTGTCCGGGTCACTCGACAATCGGGTCACCGAATACGTCGATCACTTGCACGAGCACTTCGTCGACCCGTGCATCGTGCGCAACGGTGCCTACCTGCTGCCCACAGCACCCGGCTACAGCGCGGAGATGTTCGCGGAGTCGGTCGAGGAATACACGTTCCCGACGGGGACCTACTGGTCGTCGTCCGGCATCGTCTGATCTTGCACGTAGTCCTCGACGACGAGCAGGTGATGCCCCATCAGCAGCCGGGCGCGATCGGGGTGATGAGCCTTCAGCGCCCCGAGGATGGCCATGTGCTCCCCGTGCGATGCGACCACTTGGCCATGATTGTGAAGCCCCAGCCAGAGCCTCGCCCGCTGAGTGCGGTTGGCGAGGGCGTCGATCAGCGCCGACAGTGCGGAGTTGTTCGAGCTCTGCGCGACCACATGGTGGAAGGCGATGTCGGCTTCCATGATGGCGTCGTGATCGAGGTTGTCCCCCATCACCACCAATGGCGCGACCCCCTCAAGAATCGAGGTGGCCTCGGCGAGCTGATCGTCGGTGATGAACAGTGCCGCCCGCGCGGCGGCCTCCGATTCGAGAACGCGGCGCACGGTGTGCAGGTCATGCCGGTGCTCGGGAGCCTGCAGGTCGACCATGAAGCCCATCGGCGCGAGCAGCAGCTTGGAGTCGAGCGAGGTCACGTAGGTGCCGTCGCCCTGCCGGGTCTCGAGGACTCCCATGATGCAGAGAGCTCGGACCCCCTCCCGCAGCGAGCCGCGCGACACTCCGAGTGCGACGGCGAGATCCTTCTCGATCGGAAGGCGCGAACCCGGACCGAGTTGGCCCGCGGTGATCATGTGTTTGATGCCCTGAAGCACGACATCGGTCTGTGAGAGGTTGCTCGGCGTCGGAGCGGGGGAGTCACTCTGGGTCGCTACCGAAGTCATGGCGTCAGTCTAAGACTGCTCACCTCGAGCGAGGCTCAAACGCTGGCGCACGATGATTCATCCGATCAATCGAGCAAAAGTGGCTGAGTTCATCTTCGAATGCGATATTGTTGCCTGAAACATCTGATGACGCGTTTCACTCAACGACGAGGCTCGCCCATGCGGAACACCCCAACCGCGCTGAACACCACGCTGCGGGTTCAGAGCGTCAGATCGGTACTCCTTTCCGCGACCTATCCTCCGGGAAAGGAGCTCACCTGGGTGGGCGGCACGATCCGGTCATGGGATGCGGCTCTGGTGCAGGTGACGCTCAGCGACGGAACGACCGGACTCGGTGAGGCCGGTGCAGGCATCATGGCAGCCCAGGCGGTGCCGGGGATCGTGACCGCATTCGAGCCGTACCTTCTCGACACCGATTTCGCCCATCCCCTCGACGTCGCCGACCATCTCAGGGCATACACGGCGTTCTGGTCGCGAGGCGGCATCCTCAACGGCGTCGCCGGAGCCATCGAGACCGCCTGCCTCGACGCGGTCGCGAAGCGCAACGGAGTGCCGGCGTATGAGCTGCTGGGCGGCGCCAAGCGCACCAGCATCGAGACCTATGCCAGCGGCGGGCTCGGCACCGCCTTCGACGAGATCTCGGACTGGATGTTCGCCCAAGTCGACCGCGGCTTCACGACTGTGAAGTTCCGGGCCATGACCGACCCCGATACCACTCTGCGACTCCTGGAGCACGTCACCGGCAAGCTGCCGGCAGGCGTGCGTTTCGTGCTGGATGCCGTGCAAGGCTGCGCGTCGTCACCGTGGAGTGTCGACGAGGCGATTCGTGTCGGCCGTGAGGTTGCCGCACACGGGGCGCGGTGGTACGAGGAGCCGTGCTACGCGGACGACCTCGACGGCTATGTCCGGGTGCACGAGGCACTCGACGTGCCGATCTCGGGGGTCGAATCGAACGGCACCGTCCGCGAGTTCGCCGAACTCATCGCCTCGGGCGGCATCGACGTCGCGCAACCGGATGCCACCTTCGTCGGCGGTCCACGCGCCTTCTCGGATGTCGCGGCGTTGGCACGCGCCGCGGGCATCGCCTGCGTTCCGCACGTCTGGGGCAGTGGCGTGACCTTCTCCGTCAACCTTCACACCGTGCTCGCAGAGCCCGCCGTGGAGCTGTTCGAGTTCTGCACCTTGCCCAACCCGCTGCGCGATGCGCTCCTGGTCGAGCCGGTCGGCTTCGAGAATGGCACGCTTCGTGCACCGACCGCCCCAGGCCTCGGCGTTGCCCTCACCGAGGAACTCGAGCGAGAGTTCGCGTTCGTCCCGGGAGGCGGCCATGTCATCCGCTGAGCGCCTGTCGTTCGTGCAGCAGCCGGGTGACGAGAGGCTCACTACCGCGATGATCAGCGACTCCCTGGATGCCGCGGGGCTTCGGTCACAGGTGCTCGAACGTCGCCTGGCGCCGCTTTCGCCCGGCTCGCGGGCATTCGGGCGAGCATGGACGGTGACGTTCGAGCCGTCGACCGACGACAACCCGAGTGACCCGTACGGTGCGGCGATCGACTTCATCTCGTCGATCAGGGCGGGCGAGATCGCCGTCATCGGCACGGGCGAGAGCAATGTGACGGCGTTCTGGGGTGAACTCTTCAGCGCGGCCGCGCTCGGGGCGGGGGCCGCCGGCGTCGTGACCGACGGCAACCTGCGAGACACCGACAAGATCGTCGGGCTCGGATTTCCCGCCTTTTCTCCCTCACGTCGACCAATCGACTACCGGGCTCGCATGCAGGTCACCGACACCGGCGGCGCCGTCGTGCTCGGCGGTGTCCAGATCCGCACGGGCGACCTTCTTCTCGCCGACGATGATGGAGTGGTGGTGATCCCGCGGGAACGCGAAGATGAAGTGCTCACCCTTGCTCGTGATCGCGCCGCAAAGGAGTCGACCGTTCTGGCGGAGCTCCTCGCCGGCGAAACACTGCGAGCGGTCTGGGACCGGCACGGCATTCTGTAGTCCACCGGCGGGAACAGGAGCGGCAATCGCATGGAATGCATCGTCGACGCGCACCAGCACGTCTGGGATCCGGCACGAGCTCGATACGACTGGCTGACGTCGGAGCTCGACCCGATCGATCGCACGATCACCTTCGACGAGGTGAAGCCCAGCTTGAGGCGCGCAGGCGTGGATGCCACGGTGTTGGTGCAGTCCGCTGACAACGACGACGACACGGTGCTGATGAGAGAGGTCGCCGCGGCGAATCCGGAGATCGTCGCCGTCGTCGCGTATGCCCCCCTGGAGCGCCCGGCCGAGGTCAGCGCCCGACTCCGTTCCTTCCAGGCGGACACCCTCGTCGTCGGGGTCCGAAATCTGATCCACAACATGCCGGACCCGGCGTGGCTCCTTCGGCCTGACGTGGACGAAGGTCTCGGTCTGCTCGAGGAGGCCGGATTGACGTTCGATCTCGTCGCCGTTCTCCCGGAGCACCTCGCCCTGGTGCCCACGCTGACGGAGCGGCATCCCGACCTGCGCATCGTCATCGACCACCTGGCGAAGCCGCCCATCGGCCTGACCGAGACCGAACCCTGGTGGGGCCTCATCGCCCAGGCGGCGGAGACTCCGAACGTGTTCGCGAAAGTGAGCGGACTGTATTCGATGGTCGGCGCCAGCGGCTCATGGACGCCGGACGCCATCCGGCCGTACCTGCAGCGAGCGCTGGCGTGTTTCGGCTCCGAGCGACTCATGTACGGCGGAGACTGGCCGATCTCAGTTCTCTCGGGAGGGTACGACCGCGTGTGGGGAGCACTCCGCGGACTCTTCGACGAGCTGGCGGAGCAGGACCGCGACAACATTCTGGGAAACACCGCGATCGATTTCTACGGGATCGATTCGACACGAGTCGCACATGCTCTCGCCTCAAGGGCTGAATAATCCAATCACTTGAGTCAAATGAGGCAGTCAGCCGCCCGTTTTCGGCGGTTTCGGAACTTTTTGGGGACAATTCATCTGATCTCTAGTACGCTCGACGCGAGCCGAGGTTCTTCCCCCAGATGACTGCTCAAACGATTGACCTCAGGAACGTGCGGGTCTAACGTTTGAGCAACCTGAAGAGCGTCTGCCCGGTTGCACCAAGCGGGAGCTGCACGACGTTGTGTTCCTGCCCACAACATCACAAGGAGTGTCAATGAAGACAAGAAAGCTGTTGTCGGTGACGACAGCCGTGGCGGCCATCGCCATGGTTGGGCTCGCCCTGTCCGGCTGTTCGAGCAGTTCGAAAAGCGGATCCGGAACTCAGACCGACTCGGGTGGCAAGATCACGGTGTGGGTCGACGCGCCCCGTGTTCCCGCGGCGGACGCCTTCAAGAAGGCGAACCCCAACATCCCCATCAACATCGTTCAGATCGACAGCACGGTCGGCGCGACGACAACCCAGCAGCACTTCGCACAGTTCGACGCGGCCAAGAAGGGATGGCCGGATGCCATCTTCTTCCCCTCCAACGACGACGTCGCCTGGGCGGCCAAGTCCGGGTACACCGCCAACATGAGCAAGGACACGCCGGATCTGGTCGCCGGATACACCAAGACCGCTTTGGCATCCTGCTTCATCGACGGGGTCTACAAGTGCCTGCGCAATGATGCCGCGCCCGACGTGTTCTGGTACAACGCCACCCTGTTCAAGCAGTGGGGCTACACGGTGCCGACCACCTGGGCGGACTACGAGTCCCTCTCCGTGAAGATCGCGCAGGATCACCCCGGATACATCAGCGGATTCACGGGTGACGCCTACGCCCCGAACCGCTACCTGTGGGCCTCGGATTGCCCGACCAACGTGTCGGTCAACCCCACGACGGTCCTCATCAACTTCCAAGACCCGAAGTGCACGAGGGCCCGCGACATGTTGACGACCATGACCGCAGCCAAGGCGTTGTCGACCGACGGAATCTTCGACGCTGACGCCACCAACGCGGGTCAGAAGCTCGTCATGAGCCCCGGGGCGGTCTGGTGGGGTAACTACCTGTTCGAGCAGACCTGGAAGTTGCCGAAGGGCACGATGCAGGCTGCGCCCGGACTCAGCTGGCCCGGCGACTCGAAGGCCCAGATGGGCGACGAGGGCGGCGGTCTCTGGGGGATGTCCTCGCACATCACCGGCAAAGAACTGACGAACACCGAGGCCTTCATGAAGTTCGTGGTCAGTGACCCGGCGTGGCAGGTCGCCCTCACGACGGGTCTTCCGGCGTTCACCGCCATGCAGCAGCCGTGGCTCGACAAGCAGAAGAGCGATGACTTCTACGCGGACACCACGGCAACCCTGGCGACCTTCGCTCCCGCGATCGACACCGTGCCCGGCGACTACAGCTACCTGCTGTACGACACCGGCGGGGAGTGGACGTCGACGATTGCCAAGGACTTGGCAGCCGCGCAGCCCTTCGCCACAGCGTGGTCGGACTTCACGACCGACCTCCCCGCGAAGGCGAAGGCGGCTGGGTACACCGTCGTCACCAGTAAGTAGCTAGAGCACCACACACCGTTGGGGTGCGAGCAGGCGACCAGACCGGCCGCTCTCGCACCCCAGCGATGTCTCCATGTTCGCCCGTCGCTCGCGGCCGCGCGACCAACACCCGCAGAGGGAATCGCTGAATGACCACCACCACAGCTCCTGGCATGAAGTCAGCCATCACCCGAGCGCGCGAGCGAGCGACCACCAGTCGACGCAACGCCCACCCGCCGATGAGACGCCGGGAAGTGGCCGGCGCGTGGACCCTATTGGCGCCGTACCTGGTGCTGTTGTTGATCGGGGGCATCATCCCCATCGGCTATGCGCTGTGGGTGAGCTTTCAGGTCAGCCCGACACTGCTGCAACCGGATGTCACGGGGTTCGGCGGTGTGAACGCCTACGTGAAGGCGATCTCCGACTTCCGATTCGCGCGGTCGTTCGTCGACATCTTCACCGTCCTGATCGTGTGGTTGCCGATCATGATCGTGTCGGTTGTCGGGCTGGCGCTGCTGGTCCATGCCAGCCCCGGCCGCTTCGGGTCGATCATGCGGTTCATCTACTACATCCCCGGGGCGCTGGGCGGTGTCGCCAACCTGATGCTGTGGGTGTACCTGCTCAATCCCGGTCAGTCGCCGATCTCCGGCTTCCTCTCGGCCATGGGTTTCACGACGATCAAGCAGGTGGTTGCGACCCAGGGCGACCTGCCCGTCATCCTCGCCGCGATGCTCCTGCTGCAAGGCCTCGGGCAGTGGACCGTGACCGTGAACGGGGGCTTGAACAGCATCCCCGACGAGATTCTCGAAGCGGCGAGCCTCGACGGCGCGAACGCCTGGCAGCTGGCGTGGAGGGTCAAGTTGCCGATGATCCGGCAGTGGATCGGGTACACCGCCCTGCTCAACCTGGCGTACGGGTTCCAACTGTTCCTCGAGCCCTACCTGCTCAACCAGGTCGCGTCAGGAGCTCTGCCATCGGAGTACACCCCCACCCAACTCGGCTACTGGTTCGCATTCGTCGGGAATGACTTCCCGACCGCCGCGGCCATGAGCGTCGTCATCGTCATCATCACCCTGGCCATCGGACTCGTCGTCGTGTTCCGAAGCGGCCTCTTCAGCGTCGAGGAGTCCTGATGTCCAGTGAGGCAGTAAGAACAGCCAAGATTCGTCCGCGAAGTGGCATGGTCCGGCGTTGGGACGCCGGCCGCATCGCCCGCATCGCCTTCATGTCCTTCGTCGCGCTGGTTTTCATCTACCCATTGCTCGGGTTCTTCACCGTCGCGCTTCGCAGCGACGCGGGCGTCGCGGCGGGAACCGGGGGATTCTTGGGGCTCGGCGGCATCTCCTGGGCGGGGATTCAGCACAGCTGGGGCGAGATCTTCGCCTACGGAGGCTCGGACACCCCGCACGTCTACCTCACCTGGCTGGGTAACACGATTCTCGTGGCGGTAGGTGGAGGAATTCTGGCTCTGCTGGCGGCCCTTCCCTCCGGCTACGCCCTCGCCCGGCTTCGGTTCCGCTTTCAGCGGCTCATCCTGATCATCACCTTGCTGGCGATGGTCATGCCGAACACCGTCTTGGTGATCCCCCTGTTTTTGGAGGTCAACGCCGTCAATGCGGTCGGCGAGCTGTGGCCGGTCGCCGTCATTATGGGCTTCTTCCCCTTCGGCGTCTATCTCGCCTACATCCACTTCCGCACGGCAATGCCGTACGAGCTGGTCGAAGCCGCCCGTGTGGACGGCCTGGGGGAGATCGCCACCTTCGTGCGGATCGCTCTGCCCATCTCGCGGCAGGCGATCGCGCTCGTCGCCTTCTTCGCCTTCGTGGCGAACTGGACGAACTTCTTCCTGCCGCTTGCCCTCCTGACTTCAAGCTTCGGCACGCAGACGATCTCGGTCGGCATCCAGAGCCTGATCAGTTCCAGCCCTCTGTTCAACCCGACCGCTGCCGCAGGGCTCACGGTCAAGCTCTACATGCCCGAACTTGCTCTCGCGACCGCGATCAGTACCATTCCGCTTCTCATCGTGTTCATCGCGGCGCAGCGCTTCCTCATTCGCGGCCAAACCGTGGGTGCGGTCAAGGGCTAACCGTGCCGGCCTTTCCCGAGTTCGCACCCGCCGACGCGTACACCCTCGAGCGTCCCCGTCATCCCCGCCCGATTGTCATTCTGGGCGCGGGCGGCATCGTGCGCGATGCGCATCTTCCGGCGTATCGGAAGGCGGGTTTTACCGTCTCCGGGATCTGCGACGTCACCGTCGATCGAGCGGCAGCGCTCGCCGCGCAATACGGCATTCCTCGCGTCTCGTCGTCCATCGCGGATGCGGTCGCAGCAGCGCCGACAGACGCCGTGTTCGATATCGCGCTGGTACCTGACCAGTTTCCCGCCGCCCTGGAGGCTCTCCCCGACGGTGCGGCGGTGCTCATCCAGAAGCCGCTCGGCAACTCGCTCACCGAGGCGCGCAACCTCGTCGAGCTGTGCCATCGCAAGAACCTGACGGCGGCCGTGAACACCCAGTTGAGGTTCGCGCCGCAGGTGGCAGCGGCTCGCGCGCTGATTGCTTCTGGCGCCATTGGCGAACTGTTCGATCTCGAGATCCGCATCTCGGTGAACACCCCGTGGGAGATGTTCCCGTTCGTGTTCGGCATGGAACGCCTCGAGTTCACGATGCACAGCGTCCACTACATGGACCTCGCTCGTTCGTTCCTCGGCAACCCCAGCGGAGTGAGCGCCCTCACGGTCGGGCATCCGCTCAAAGAGCTGGCCAGCACTCGCTCGGTCATCATCTTCCGCTATGCGGACCGTCCGCTTCGGGTGGTCATCTCCACCAACCACGATCACGACTACGGAAGTCGTTTCGAGGAGAGTTTCATCAAGTGGGAGGGCACGAAGGGCGCGGTCCGAGCCCAACTCGGCCTGCTGCTGGACTACCCGGATGGCGGCCCCGATGCGCTCGACTACGCGCTGCGGGAGCAACCCGACGCCGGGTGGTTGCCCATTCCCTTCGAGGGCTCCTGGTTCCCGGACGCGTTCATCGGCTCGATGAGTGCGTTGCAGCGATTTGTCGAAGGCTCAGTCGATTCCCTGCCCACCAGCGTGGACGACGTCTTCGACACCATGGCCGTCGTCGAGGCGGCCTACGAATCGGATGACCGGGAGGGGGTCGCGCCCGCGTACCTCGCTTCCCGACGAGGGGAACGGGAACGCCGATGAACTTTGCGCGACTCGGCGACCCGGGAGCCGAGATCCCGGTCTTGCAGTTCGGCGGTGACAGCTTCGACCTGCGGCCGGTGACAGCCGACATCGACGGATCGTTCCTCGCCGCGTCCGGCTGGGACCGTGCCAGGGACGCGCACGCTGCCGGATCGCTGCCGATCCTCGAGAACGCCGCCGCCATGCGAATCGGCGCACCCGTCGTCCGTCCGACCAAGATCGTCTGCATCGGGCTCAACTATCGCGACCACGCGGAAGAGACCCACGCCGAGATCCCGGCCGAACCGGTCGTGTTCATGAAAGACCCCTCGACTCTCATCGGGCCCCACGACGACGTTCTCGTGCCGCGACGGTCCGTGAAAACCGACTGGGAGGTGGAGCTCGCTGTGGTGGTCGGCTCCACCGCCCGATACCTCGATTCGCCCGACGACGCCCTTACGCATATTGCCGGTTACGCGCTCTCGCACGATGTCTCCGAGCGTGAGTTTCAGCTGGAACGTGGGGGTCAGTGGGATAAGGGCAAGAGTTGTGAGACGTTCAACCCGTTCGGCCCCGTTCCCGCGTCCGAGGTCGCGGATCCGCAGGCGCTCGGCATGAGGCTGTGGGTGAACGGCGTTCAGCGCCAGAACGGCACAACCGCCGACACCTTCGCCATGGCCGACCACGTGCGGGAGAGGATCCGCGTCAACTGCGTGAGTCCCGGCACCGTGTCGGCACCGTTCGTCGACAGGATGCTGTCGAAGTTCGACGATCCGGTCGCCGAGCGCGCGGCGCTCGATGCCCTGCAGGCGACGGGGCGCATGGTCGCCCCGGACGAGGTCGCCGGGGCGATCCTCTACCTCGCGAGCCCGTTGTCCGCGTCCACCACCGGGACTTCCCTCGAGGTCGACGGCGGCGTTCACAACCTCCGTGTTCGTCCGCGACCGGCGGGGAGC
>JALYHS010000002.1 GCA_030776385.1 Actinomycetota bacterium | reverse complement strand
GTCCCCGCCCCCGTGATCTAAGAGAAGTCAGGCACTCGTGGCAGACGAGTTCGACGTCATCTGCGTCGGGTCGGCGAATCTCGACACCATCGTTGCGGTGGACCATGTGCCGATCGACGACGAGCGGCTCACGTCGCCGCCCTTCGTCACGGCAGGCGGCGGGCCGGCGGCGACGGCAGCGGTCGCTCTGGCTCGACTGGGCGTCAGGGTTGCGATGTGCGGCGTGGTGGGCGACGACGCGGCCGGTGCAGCCGTGCGCGAGTCGCTGGAGGCAGAGAATGTCGATACGCGGTGGCTTCGCGTGAGCGACCTCGTGTCCACGGCGACGGCCGTGATCCTGGTCTCCGCCAGTACGGCTGGCCGCTCCATCATCACCACGGTGGCACCGGCGCCCGCCATCGACGACATCCCGGTGGGGAGGTCGCGGTGGCTCCACGTCGATCAGACGGGTTACTCCAGCACGGTGCGCGCTCTGCAGCGGTCGCCCAGCGGGGCTCTCCTGAGCGTGGATGCCGGGAACAGGATCGGGGGCCTGGAGTTGACAGGAGTCGAGCTCTACGCGCCCACTCGCGCTGCCCTGAGTCTGCGATTTCCCAGGTTGGAGCTTCACGACGCGATCCGGGCCGCCCACAGCGAGGGCGCCCGTTTCGTGGTCGTGACGGACGGATCAGAAGGCACCTGGTTGGCGACGGCAGAGGGGACAACGAGAGTGCCTCCGTTCGCCGTCGACGTTGTTTCGACCCTGGGGGCGGGCGACGTCTTTCATGGCGCTCTCCTGGCCGGGCTGGTGCGTGAACTTCCCCTCGAGGAGGCGGTGCGGGAGGCGAACTGGGTCGCGGCTCTCGCGTGCACCGCACTCGACGGGAGGTCGGGAATCCCGACGCTCGCCCGACTCCGGGAGTCGTTCCCCGTCGCGTGAGCGCGTCAGAACTCGGAGGCCTGCGTTCACGCGACGACTGCTCGTCCGTGTCCCGGCGGTGACCACCTGCCGATCCTGTCATTACGTTTCTCAATGCCAGATATAGCTGTGATTAGGTCTCAGAATGTGACGGACGGTCGTACCGTTCTCCCAGTGCCCCTCACAAAATCTTCCTCAGCCTTCCCGCCCACCGAGCCGATGCCCGTGATCCGCGAACGCGCGCCGTGGAGCCAGAGCTTCAGTGCCCTTCGCGTGCACAACTTCCGGCTCTTCACGTTCTCGAACATCATCGCGATGTCGGGTACCTGGATGCAGCGCATAGCCCAGGACTGGCTGGTTCTCACTCTGTCGCATAGCGTCACAGCGGTCGGGATCACCGTGGCGATGCAGTTCACGCCGATGCTCATCTTCGGCCTGCACGGCGGCTTGATCGTCGACAGATATTCGAAGCGGATGCTGCTCATGATCACGCAGAGCGTGATCGGCGTGCTCGCGGCGCTGCTCGCGGTCCTGGCGCTGACTCACACCGTGGAGGTGTGGCACATCTGGGCGATCGCGTTCGGCGTCGGACTCGTCGTGGTCGTCGACAATCCGACACGTCAGGTCTTCGCCAGCGAGCTGGTCGGGCCCCGGAACCTTCGTAATGCGATCAGTATCAACGCCTCGGTCTTCCAACTCGGCGGGCTGATCGGCCCAGCCGTCGCCGGTTACCTTCTCGAAGCGGTCGGTGCGGGCTGGGCGTTCGCGATCAACGCAGCGAGCTGTGTGATCACCGTCGTCACGCTGGCCCTGCTAAGGCAATCGACACTGGTGAGGATCACGCCGATGCCGCGGGTCAAGGGTCAGTTGAAGGAGGGGCTCGCCTACGTCGCCCGCAAACCGACCATCTTCTGGACGATCGTCATGGTGGCGATCCTCGCGGTCTTCGCGCTCACGACACCGGTGATCCTCGCAGCGTTCGCGAATGACACCTTCCATGTTGGCGCCTCCGGGTACGGGCTGTTCAACACGCTTATTGCGGCCGGCGCCCTGACCGGTGCCTTGCTGTCCACTCGGCGCACCGGAGTGCGGCTGCGCACGGTCATTCTGACGGCGGTGCTCTGGGGCGGGTTGCAGGCGCTCGGCGCGTTGATGCCGAACGAGTTCGGTCTGGGCGCGATCCTCGTCGCGCTGGGCGTCGCGAACCTGCTGTTCATCACCGCCGCGAACTCGCTCGTTCAGCTGTCATCGAATCTCGGGATCCGCGGGCGGGTGATGTCGCTGTACGTCCTGGTCCTGCTCGGCGGGCAGGCCGTCGGGGGTCCGCTCATGGGCTGGATCGTCTCCACCTGGGGGCCGACGGTCGGAATGGCCGTCTCCGGGTTGGTCCCCGCGCTGGCGGCGCTGGCCATCGGGATCCACCTTGCTCGGCGTCACCAGTTGCGAGTTCGGGTCTCGCTGGGTCACGGAAACCCGCTGGTCGCCATCATCCGACAGGCGCACTCGGGCGACGGGAGATACTGACGACATGCGATTCGCAATCGTCGGCAACGGCTGGCGCACCGGGGTGTTTCATCGGATCGCAGAGGCGCTGCCCGATCGACTCGCGCTCGTCGGTGTCGTGACCCGGCGCGAGGTGGAGGTCGCGGCACCGCAGTACCGCTCGCTCGAGGCGCTGGTCAGGTCCGAGCATCCGGATTTCGTGCTCCTCTCGGTCCCCTGGCCCATCACGCCGCAGTTCATACGAGCCGCCGTCGACCTCGACCTGCCCGTGCTGGCCGAGACGCCGCCCGCGCCGGACCGGGCGGGCCTCGAGGCGCTCTGGTCGGATGTCGGCGGCTCCGGCCTCGTGTTCGTCGCAGAGCAGTATCCGAGCTATCCCGGTCATCTGGCCCGGAAGATCGTCGTGGGCCGCGGCACGATCGGAAGACTCAGCTCGGTGCAGGTGTCGTCGACACACGAGTATCACGCGATGGCGCTGATACGTGGTTTCTTGGGCGGAGGCTTTCCCCGCACCGTGGTGCGCGCTTCGACGTTCACGGCGCCGCTGGCAGACCCGGTCGGTCGGTCGGGCCCGAGCCCCGACCCGCATTACGAGAACCCTGCGAAGACCACCATCGCCACCCTCGACTTCGGTGACGGCATGAGCGGGCTCTACGACTTCACCGACAACCAATGGCGTAACCATCTGCGACATCGGCGGATCGTGATCCGCGGATCGCTCGGTGAGGTCATAGACGACCGGGTCGTCCGGTTGGGGGCCGGCCCTGAGTTCGTCTCCTCGGAACTGAGTCGACGACAGACGGGATACGACCTGGATCTCGATGGCTACGACACCCAGCACATCGTCTTCGGCGGTGAGGTGATCTGGCGCAACCCGTTTCCCGGGCTGCGGTTCTCCGATGAGGAGACGGCGATCGCCGACATGCTCATCACCATGGGGGAGTGGTCGGTCCGTCGCCGAGGCCCCGCCCCGTATTCCCTCGCCGAGGGTGCGCAGGATCACTCACTCGGTCTGGCGATCAACGAAGCCGCCGCATCCGGTCGAGAGGTGATCGTGGAACCCGGGCCCTGGGCCGAGTCCACTGGCTGACGCATCGATCCGCGAGCTTCGCCGGGCAGCTCCGCGGACGCAGCGGCTCGGTACTGCTGCTGACGGAATCGGGACGGGGAGATGCCGGTGCGACGTGCGAACAGCCGGGAGAAGTAGGCGGGATCGTCGTACCCGACAGCGCGCGCGACCTCACCGATGGAGATGCGCGTTCCCGCGAGGAGTTCCCGCGCCCTGATCAGCCGTACGCTGACCACGAAGTCCACGGTGGTCATTCCGGCCTCCTCGCGCACCGCCCGGCGCAGCCGGTCGGGTGAGATGTGGAGCGAGTGAGCCCGCTGTTCCACCGAAGCCGCCTCGAACGCCCCGGCTTCGATTGCGCTCACGATGCTCGACGCCTCTCGTGGACGGCGATTCCCGACGGCGGCGATCATGGCGGCCTCGAGGATGTTCTGCGCCGTCACGGAGGAACGCAGCGACGCGCGCGGCCCGGTCCCGCCGAGCTCGTGACGAAGGAGGCCGAACAGGGAGGTGAGCCGAAATGGGACGTGCTCCAGCTGCACCACCGGCCGGGAGCGGTCGACGAGGCCGAGATCCTCGTACACCGAGGCGCCGACGCCGGAGAACAGGATCCAGTGCTCGGCCCATCCGTTCCGGTCGGGCCCGTAGCCGTGCAGGACGCCCGGGAACAGCCAGATGAGGGCCGGCGATTCCACGCGAGTTGTCCGGCCCGCACTGGTGAAGCTGCCGACGCCTCCGGAGACGACGACGAGTCCGTGAGTGTCGAGCGAACGATCCGAGAATGGGGCGATCGGGCCGAGCTGCTCTCCGGCACCGACACAGGCCAGGGAGGCTCGCTCGAGTGCAGGGAGGGCGGGTGTGTATCGGGACCACGACGGACGATTGTCCAATTCGGCGCTCAACACGGCAAAAAGTCCTATCATTCGCGAGATCAGTCCATTGAATAATGTCCATCATCTTCTCGATGATGGGTTCATGCTGGTTTCCAATGGCTACGTTCTCGACGAGTCACCCGACCGAATCGGGAATCTCGAACGTGTGCCACAGAGCGAGCGGTCCGACCGGGGAGCGCTCTGGTCGCGGATCCGCCGGCACGGTTATCTCTACCTGAGTGGCCACCTCGATCCCGCAGTCGTGAACGACTTCCGCGAGTACTACTTTGCGAAACTCGCTCCGACCGGCCTGCTGGAACCGGGAACGGCGGCGACAGCGGGAATCGGTTCGGAATCGGAGATCGACCGAGCTCTGATGCGCGAGATCCTGTTCGACGACATCGTTCCAGGACCGCGATACGCCGCGTTGACGTCCCATCCTGAGATCCGCGAGTGGTTTTCGTGGTTCTTCGACGAGGACGTGCACCTCCACAAGCGCAAGATCATTAGGCACATCCGACCCGGAGAGGCTGGCATCGGAACAGCGACACAGGCTCACTATGACCTCGTCTACCTGCGCGAGGGAAGCGACCGAGTTCTCTCGATGTGGATCCCCCTCGGCGACTGTCCCCGTGAGATGGGCGGCCTCGCGTACCTGGAGGGCAGCCACCACTGGGCACTTGCCGACGAGCGAGACCGGGGTCTCCGCCCACCCGCCCGATCGATGACGGCCGACCTCCCGGGCCTCGCCGACGAGCACAACTCACGGTGGCTGTTGGCCGACTACCGGGCCGGGGACGTCGTGGTGCATTCCGCCTATATGGTTCACGCGTCGACGGACAACGTCGATTCCGAGAGACGCATCCGCCTGTCCACGGACATCCGCTACCAGAGCAGTGCCGATCCGATCGATTGGCGTTGGCAGGAGCACTGGAATCCTGAAGACGGACTCTGAGGCCCGTCGCAGCGGTGTGCAGCGCGTCCAGCACCGCGCGAGTATGAACAGTTCACAGTTCGGATCCGAACAGAATCCGTGAAAATGTGGTTGTTATATATCAAACGGTGACTTAGCATTGGGCATCGTCACCAACTCCTCGGCGAAGGAGATGGTGACGATGCACCTGAGGTGCGCACAACTACGACGATGGAGTTTCAGTTATGTGTTCGGTGACGACCTCTCTGGCGCGCGTGCCGTCGCCCGGGTGGCGTGGAGCCGTCAATCCGCCGTTCGCCGCAGTGTCCCCCTCGCCGGCAGTAACTCACATTCGAACGCGGCACTGAAGTCCTGCCGCACACGCGGATCGGGTCGATGGTGACCTCTTCGCGAAGAGAGAACGGAAGAATAGATGCGTAAATCACGGTCGAAACTGGCCATCGTGGTCGGCAGCATTGGGATCGTTTCATCCCTGTTGCTGAGCGGTTGCACATCGTCGGGTGGTGGAACAGCGACCACCGGGGCCGTTTCGCAGGCCGACATCGACAAGGCGATGAGCACCCCGTCGTCCATCACGTTCTGGTCCTGGCTGCCCAACGTGCAACGGGAGATCAAGCTTTTCGAGCAGAAGTACCCCAAGATCACCGTCAAGTACAGCAACGCTGGTCAGGGCACCCCGGAATACACGAAGCTTCGCACCGTTGTCAAGGCGGGAAGCGGGATCCCGGACGTCGTTCAGGTCGAGTTCCAGTACATCCCCTCGTTCGTGAGCGCCCTGCGAGACCTCACGCCGTACGGCGGCGATAAGGACATGACGGCGTTCTTCCCGGACTCCGTGGCGAAGCAGGTGACATACAACGGTGGCGTCTACGGCGTGCCGCAGGACACCGCGCCGATGGGGAACCTCTACCGCCAGGACATCCTGGCTCAGGCGGGAATCACGAAGGCCCCGGCAACGTGGGACGAGTACCAGGCCGACGCCAAGCTCCTGAGGGCCCAAGGCAACTACATCAGCGACCTGCCGGCCAACGAGGGTTCGCAGTTCCTCGCCCTGCTGTGGCAGGCCGGCGCGAAGCCGTTCAGCTTCGACGGCAAGAAGACGGTGGGCATCAACTTCGAATCGGATGCGGCGAAGAAGGTCGCCGACTACTGGACGGGCATGGTCAAGAACGATCTCGTCGCCACGGCTCCCGACTTCAACAGCGACTGGTTCAGCGCGTTCGCGAGTGGGAAGTACGCGGGCTGGCTGGCTCCGTCGTGGGGACCTGACCAGATCATTGGGAGCGTGAAGAGCTCGTCGGGTGACTGGCGCGCGGCGGCTCTCCCGCAGTGGGACCCGAGCAACCCCGCATCGGGCAACTGGGGCGGTTCCTCGCTCGCTGTGCCGAAGGGCTCGAAGAACCCGATCGTGGCGTACGAGTTCGCGAAGTTCTTGAACACGGATCACGCCTCGATCAGCGAGGAGACCACCTCCGACCAGTCGCTGTATCCGGCCGCGACGTGGGGCTTGGCCAACCCGGAGTGGATCAACCAGAAGGTCGATTTCTTCGGAGGGCAGCAGGTGAACCAGTTGTTCAGCGGCATTTCCAAGACGGTCAGTCCGGACTGGCAGTGGTTGCCGTTCATGGATTACGCCTACACCGAATACGCCACTACGGCGGGCAAGGCGTTCACCAACAAGACCGACATCGAGCAGGGCTTGATCGCTTGGCAAAATGATCTCCGGTCGTACGCCAAGCAGCAGGGCTACACGGTGGACACCAGCTACAAGGGATAGATGCGTCACAGCTAAACGCGTCGTGCGGGCGTCTGGAG
>JALYHS010000001.1 GCA_030776385.1 Actinomycetota bacterium | reverse complement strand
CGAGATCACCGGCGTCGTCGGAAACAACCTGCGTGAGCAGCAGGATCGCGTGGTGCGCAATCGCAAACTCAACCGGCTAGTCCGCGACGTCGAGCTGCCGGTGGGGCCGATCGACCTGGCGCGGAGCCCGATCGATGCGACCGCGGTGCGCGAGGTGTTCGAGCGCCTGCAGTTCCGCACACTCCTCGACCGCGTGATCAAGCTCGAGGGCACAGCGGACGACCTGATCGTCGTCGCCGACGACAAGGTGCCCGCGGCATCCATTCCTTCGGTGCGCACGCTGGTCGACGAGGAACTCGAGAAGTGGCTGGATGCCGCGTCGAAGCAGGGAACGGCGCCCCTCGGGTTGCGCGTCGTCACCCTGAACGGTCAGGTGGAGGGGTTCGGGATCGCGAGCCTCACCGAGAGCGCCTGGGTGCCGTGGGCGCCGAATCGGCCCGACTACGTTGCGCTCGAACGCTGGCTTGCCTCGGACTCGCCGAAATACCTGCACGACGCCAAGCGTCAGCTGAAGTCGCTCGTCGGCACGGGCCTCGAGCTCGCCGGCATCGCCTTCGACACCGCCCTCGGCGCATGGCTGCTACGCCCCGGCACGAAGGCGGACAGTCTCGGCGGCCTGACGTACTACTACCTCGGCGAGACGTTGCCGGAGCCCGATCCGAGCCAGCTCGTGCCCGAAACCGAGGCACTGAGCCCGGCGACCGAGGCGTGGTACCTGCTGCGCTTGGCCGATGAGCTGATGGAGCGCCTGGATGCGGGATCGCGTGAGGTGTCGAGCGCGATCGAGGCGCCGCTCATCCCGGTTCTGGCCCGCATGGAGATCCAGGGCGTGACCGTCGACGCCGACGTGCTCGCCGAACTGAACTCGCGCCTCGGAGGTCAGGCCGCCGAGATCGCGCAGAAGGCCTTCGCCGAGATCGGTCGCGAGGTGAACCTCGGCTCACCCAAACAGCTGCAGGAGGTCCTCTTCGAGCAGCTGGGCATGCCGAAGACCCGGCAGAATAAGACCGGGTTCTCGACGGATGCCGCGTCCCTCACCGACCTGCAGGAACTCCATCCGCATCCCTTCCTCGAGTTGCTGCTGCAGCACCGAGACGCCACCAAGATCCGGCAGATCGTGGAGACGCTGGAGAAAGGCATCGGCGCGGACGGGCGCGTGCACACCACGTACGAGCAGACCGGCTCGGCGACAGGACGGATTTCCTCTAACGACCCGAACCTGCAGAACATCCCGATCAAGACCGAGGTCGGACGCGAGGTACGGTCAGCATTCCGACCGGGCGAAGGCTTCGAGACGCTGCTGACCGCCGACTACTCGCAGATCGAGATGCGGATCATGGCGCATCTGAGCGAGGATGCCGGGCTCATCGAGGCCTTCAATTCGGGAGAGGACCTGCACCGCTTCGTCGGATCGCGGATCTTCCATGTCGATCCCTCGGAGGTGACCGCGCTGCAGCGCACGAAGGTCAAGGCGATGTCCTACGGACTGGCGTACGGGCTGTCGGCGTTCGGGCTGTCGAAGCAGCTGCGCATCGAGAGTTCGGAGGCGCGCGAGCTCATGGCCGATTACTTCGCCCGCTTCGGAGCTGTGCGCGACTACCTGCGCGGCGTCGTGGAGCAGGCGCGCACAGACGGCTACACGACGACGATCTTCGGACGGCGTCGACCGTTCTCCGACCTGACCTCCACCAACCGGGTGCTGCGCGAGAACGCCGAGCGTCAGGCCCTCAACTCGCCGATCCAGGGCTCAGCAGCCGACATCATCAAACGCGCCATGCTCGGGATCGATGGCGACATCCGGGATCGTTCGCTCGCATCCAGGATGCTGCTTCAGGTGCACGACGAACTCGTGCTCGAGGTGGCGCCCGGCGAGCTCGAGGAACTCACCGAGATCGTGCGCTCCCGGATGGCGGGCGCGGTGTCGCTGAGCGTGCCGCTCGAGGTACAGCTCGGCTCTGGAGGGAACTGGGACGACGCGGCGCATTAGGACTCGAGTCCTCCGTCGTTTGCCACTCGCGGACCGCGCTCACGACTTCAGCGCGCTCACCTGTGTTTCTCAGCTAATCGGGCATGAGTGGGGTCCGTTTTGTTCCGACTCGACGCGCCAGCGCGCTATGTAGTTGACAAACGGACACAAACGGACTTGCATAAGCGCAGAACAACACTCGTTCTGCCGTTTTCTCGCACGAAGAGGTCCCCCTGTACGCACCGGAGCGTCATCAGCAGATCCTCGATACCGCCCGTTCTCAGGGCCGGGTCGAGGTGGCCGGTCTTGCGCGCGATCTCTCGGTGACGCCCGAAACGGTTCGTCGTGACCTGACCGCGCTCGAGCGTCGAGGTGCCCTGCGTCGCGTGCACGGGGGTGCCATCCCGGTCGACCGTCTCGGTTTCGAGCCGGGGGTCGCCGACCGTGAAATGCAGGCCGCCGAGGAGAAGGACCGCATCGCCCGCGCGGCACTGGACGAACTTCCCGACGGCGGATCGATCATCCTCGACGCCGGGACGACCACGGCGCGTCTCGCCGAACTGCTCCCGCTCGACCGCGAACTCACGGTCGTGACGCATTCGATCCCGGTCGCGACGATCCTGACGACGCGCCCCAACATCTCTCTGCATCTTCTTGGCGGAAGCGTACGTCCACTTACGCTCGCGGCCGTCGGCGAGTGGACGTACGCCCAGGTGAGTGAGCTGTTCGTCGATGTGGCGTTCATCGGCACGAACGGCGTCAGCGTCGAGCGCGGGCTGACAACACCGGATGTCGCGGAGGCCCGGGTGAAGAAGGCACTGATCGAGGCCGCCCGGCGCACCGTCGTCCTCGCCGACCACAGCAAGTTCGGCCGCGAGGACTTCGCCCGCGTCGGCCCGCTCAGCCTGATCGACACGATCATCACCGACTCCGGGCTCGACCGCGAGTTGGCCGAGGACGTCGAGACCGCCGGCCCGCGGATGGTGATCGTGTGATTGTCACGCTGACTCTCAATCCCAGCCTCGATCGGACCATCGAGGTCGATCGGCTGGAGCGCGGCACGGTGCTCCGCACCTCCGAGCCAGTGCTGGAGCCCGGCGGCAAGGGGGTCAACGTGACTCGCGCGCTCACCGCGAACGGCATCCCGTCGCTGGCGATCGCCGCGGTCGCGGGCCCGGAAGGTGCCGAGTTGAGTCGCCTGCTTGAGCGTGACGGGATCCTCTGTCGCTTCGTGCCTGTCAGTGGCCGCACGCGCTCGAACACCACGGTGTGCGACGCCGACGGCACCGTCACCAAGCTCAACGAGCCCGGCTCCGCTCTTCGTGCCGACGACCTGGAGGCGATCGCCACTGCCATCCGCACGAGCGTGCGCGCGGGCGACTGGCTGGTGGTGTCCGGCAGCATCCCGCCGCATCTGTCGGACAGTCAGTTCACGGCCCTGCTCCGCGAGGCCACCGAAACGGGCGCTCATCTGGTGGTCGACACGAGTGGGGATGCCCTCACAGCTGCGATCGAGGCTCGACCGAGCCTGATCAAGCCGAATGGGGAGGAGCTCGCCGAGCTGGTCGGCCGCGAACTCGGTTCGATGGCGGAGGTCATCGCCGCTGCCGACGAGGTCCGCACCCGCGGCGTCGAGTACGTGCTCGTCAGTCTGGGAGAACAGGGCGCCGTTCTCGTCGGGCCGTCCGGCGTGATCGTGGGGGAGTCGCACGTCGACCAGCCCCGCAGCACCGTGGGCGCTGGTGACTGCTTCCTAGCGGGATTCCTCGCCCGCTTCACGAGCGACCCCGCTGACCTCGACGGCGCCATGCTCGAGGCGCTGAGCTGGGGCGCCGCCGCCACACGCCTTCCCGGAAGCGCGGTACCGCATCCCGCGGACCTCGATCCCACAGATGTCCAACTGGTCTGGCAACCGGATCTGGATCGGCCACTCGTGGCCAGCTCGTAGTACCCCGCCACACTCACCCTCCATCAGTACGAAGGAGTACCTCCCAAATGTCCAGTTTCACACCAACGGTGACAGGCACTGGAGCGCGCGCAACCGTGCAGCGTTTCGGCGCCTTCCTCGCGGGCATGGTCATGCCGAACCTCGGCGCGTTCATCGCTTTCGGTCTGATCACCGCGCTCTTCATTCCCACCGGGTGGATCAACACCATCGCGGGCACCACCAAGAACCCGCTTCCGATCACGGCTCAGATCGGCACCCTCGTCGGCCCGCTGATCGTCATCCTGATCCCGCTACTGATCGGCTACACGGGTGGTCGCAGCGTGCACGGTCAGCGTGGCGCGGTCGTCGGCGCCATCGCGACGCTGGGTGGCATGCTCGCCCCGCTCGCACTCCACCTGGTCCCGTTGACGGTCAACGGCGTCAAGGGCGTCGCTCCGGCATCCATCGGTGATCTCGGTCCTAATATCCTTGCGGCCTTCATCCTCGGCCCTTTGGCCGCCGTCGTCCTGAGGCTCTGGGACAACTTCATCTCCGGCAAGGTCAAGGGCGGCTTCGAAATGCTGGTCGACAACTTCTCGGCAGGCATCATCGGCGGTATCGTCGCGGTGTTCGGTCTCTACGTTGTGGGTCCGATCACGTTCTGGATTGCGCAGGGGCTCGGGCTCCTGGTGAACAACCTGGTGAACGCGCACCTGCTTCCGCTGGTGTCGATCATCGTCGAGCCGGCGAAGGTGCTGTTCCTCAACAATGCGTTGAACCACGGTGTCTTCACGCCGCTCGGCTCGGAGCAGGCGTTGACGGCCGGCAAGTCCATCCTGTTCATGATCGAGTCGAACCCCGGCCCCGGCCTGGGCATCCTGACAGCGATGCTCCTGTTCGGACCTCGCGCAATCCGCCCGACGGTTCCCGCCGCCATGGTGGTGCACTTCCTCGGAGGCATCCACGAGATCTACTTCCCGTACGTGCTCATGAAGCCGATCCTGGTTCTCGCGGCCATCGTCGGCGGAGCGACCGGCGTGCTGTGGGAGTCGATCTGGGGCCTCGGCCTCGTGGGACCGGCCTCGCCGGGCAGCATTATCGCCTGGGCGCTGGTGTCGCCTCCGGACAACATCGTTCTGAACCTGTTGGGCATCTTCATCGCCGCGGGCGTGACGTTCATCATCGGTGCGCTCCTGCTCGGCTTCGGTCGCAAGGAGTCCGCAGTGGACGCCGCCCTCGACCTCGAAGCGGCACAGGAGAAGTCGGCGCAGAATAAGAGCGCAGGAAAGACCGCTCCCGCGGCGTCCTGAGCACTCACCTTCAGCTGGGCACTCACCTTCAAAGGAGAACAAAGACATGACTACGATCGACGGTTCGAGCATCAAGAAGCTCGTCGTGGCGTGCGACGCCGGGATGGGGTCGAGCGTCATGCTCGCCTCCACCCTCAAGAAGCAGCTCGCCAAGACGGGTGTGACCGTTGAGCACTCGCCGGTCGCCTCGATCCCTGCTGACGCCGATCTCGTCGTCACGCAGGCTGGACTGGCGGATCGGGCCCGGGGTGTTGTTCCCAACATCCCGGTCGTCCCGTTCAACCTCTTCCTGGGCGACCCCGCCGTCACGAAGATCGTCAAGGCGATCCTCGACGGCACGACGATCGAGGTCTGAGTCGTGTCCGACGAGTCCGAGGAGGCCGTTCCTCTCACCGAGCTGCTGACGGAGTCGTCGATCAGACTGGACGCACACGCATCCGGTCGTGACGACGCCATCCTGCAGGCCGGGGCGGCACTGGTCGAGGCGGGCGCGGTCGAACCGAGCTACGTCGAGGCCATGCTGGCGCGGGAGAACACCGTCTCCACCTATGTCGGAGAGGGTGTCGCGATTCCTCACGGCACCCTCGCCGGCAAGGACGCGGTGAAACACGATGCCATCGTCGTGCTTCGCTTTCCCGACGGCGTGGACTGGGATGGCAACGACGTCCGTGTGGCGGTGGGGATCGCGGCGAAGGGCAACGGTCACATCGCCCTGCTGTCGCAGCTCGCCACTGTGCTGCTCGATGCGGACAAGGCGGAGGCGCTTCGGAACGCCACCACGTCCGATCAGGTGTACGCACTGCTGGCATCCGACGAGGACGAAGAGTAACCGTCGAGTGAAGGTCGCGAGGTACTACGCGCCCGGCGACATCCGGCTCGAGCAGCTGCCCGAGCCGGATGTCGCACCGGACGAGGTGAAGATCCGCGTGCGGGCCTGCTCGGTCTGCGGCACCGACGTCAAAATCTCCCGTGCGGGACATCCCAACATGACCCCGCCCCAGGTGATGGGGCACGAGATCGCCGGCGAGATCGTCGCGGTCGGCAACGGCGTCGTCGGCTGGGTGCCGGGCGACCGGGTTCAGGTGATTGCCGCGATCCCGGACGGAACGTGCCCGGACTGCCTCGCCGGTCACCACTCGGTCTGCCCGAATCAGCTGTCAATGGGGTATCAGTTCCCGGGCGGATTCGCGGAGTACATGATCGTGCCGCGGGAGGTGCTCGCCGTCGACGGTCTCAATCGGATCCCAGCATCGCTCGGTTTCGCCGAGGCGTCGGTCACCGAGCCCCTCGCCTGCGTGCTGAACGGGCAGGAACTCGCCCGAGTCGGACCGGGTGACACTGTCGTCGTCATCGGTTCAGGACCCATCGGATGCCTGCACGTGCGGCTGGCGCGTGCGCGCGGAGCCACCACCGTCATCCTGATCGACCTCAATCCCGAGCGTCTCGCCGTCGCAGCGGCCCTGGTGAACCCCGATCACAGCGTCGCCACGGCGGATCAGAATCCCGTGGCGGCGGTACTCGAACTCACCGGCGGCCGCGGGGCCGACGTGGTCATCACAGCCGCAGCATCCGGCGCAGCCCAGGAGCAGGGGCTGCAGATGCTCGCCCGCCGCGGGCGGCTGAGCCTGTTCGGCGGACTGCCCAAGGACACCCCGAACATCACCGTCGACTCCAATCTCGTGCACTACCGCGAGTTGACGATCGTCGGCGTCAGCGGCTCAACTCCCGCGCACAACAAACAGGCGCTCGACCTCATCGCGTCGGGGGCCGTGCCGGTCGCCGATCTGATCACCCACAGGCTCCCGCTCGACCGGGTTCTCGACGCGATCGAGATCGTGGCCCGCGGGGACGCCATCAAAGTCACCATCGAGCCGTAAGGTTCGAGCAACAACAGGAGGAAAACCCATGCCGGAACGCACCGTCGTCGTCGCCTCGAGCGTCGGACTTCACGCCCGCCCCGCCTCGCTCTTCAGCCAGGCCGCCGCGAAGACCGGAGTCGCGGTCACGCTGACCTCCGCCGCCGGCAAGAGCGTCAACGCCGCCAGCATCCTGGGCGTGCTCTCGCTCGGGATCGGCCACGGCGAAGAGGTCACGCTCTCCTCGGAGGCCGAGGGTGCCGACGCTGCGCTCGATGAGCTCGCTGGCGTCCTCGCCACCGATCTCGACAAGGAGTAGCTCGGGCGAGCCGTCCGGTGGGCGCCACCGGTGGGGCTCGTGAGGAGCGGCGTGTGGTGAGAGCGGCTCGTGATTAGGGTGGATCCATGACCGACGCGACAGCTTCGTCCCCCCGTCAGAGCACCCCGATCGACGCAATCGCGGAGAAATGGGTCGTCACCCTCGCCGAGCTGGATCCGGATGTCGCCAACTGGGTCGGCATCCCGGGTCGCCTTGGCGAGTTCGGCGACTATTCGCCCGCCGGCCACGATGCGATGCACGCGGCGGAGACCGCGGTGATCTCGGAACTCGAGGCCGCGAGCCCACAGGACTCGGTGGACCACGTCACCCGAACGGATCTGCTCGCCGAACTCCGGTTGAGCGGTGAGGCGCACGCGGCGAAGTTGGACGAGCGGGACGTCAACGTCATCGCCTCACCTGCCCAGGGCATCCGCGACGTGTTCGACCTGATGCCGACCGCGAGCGAGTCGGACTGGGCGACGATCTCCGAGAAGCTCGGCAACGTGCCTGGCGCTGTCGCCGGCTACATCGAGACCCTGAGGAAGGGCATCGCCGACGGAGTTGTTCCGGCGCGGCGCCAGGTGATCGAGACGGCGGTCGGGGTTCGCCGTCACGCGGCGTCCGATGGCTTCTTCTTCGCCTTCGCTGCGGGTGCCGCGCCCGAGGGCGGGGGAGAGTTGCCTGCCAGCCTCACGTCCGACCTCGCGAAGGGCGCCGAAGCCTCCGCCGTCGCATACGCAGAGCTCGCCGACTTCTTCGAGCACGAACTCGCAGCGGCCGCCAGCGAGCAGGATGCCGTCGGCCGCGAGCTCTACGCCCTCCAGTCGCGCCGATTCCTCGGGGCCACGGTCGACCTCGACGAGACCTACGAGTGGGGGATCGAGGAGCTCGCCCGCATGGTCGAGGAGCAGACCAGGATCGCCGGCCAGATCGCACCTGGCGCTTCGGTCGAGGAGGCTGTGGCTTTCCTCGAGGCCGACGACTCCCTCAAACTGCACGGCACCGAGGCGCTGCAGCGCTGGATGCAACAGCTCGCAGACCAAGCCGTGTCCGAGCTCTCGGGGACCCACTTCGACATCCCCGATCCGGTGAAGACGATCGAGTGCATGATCGCGCCCACGCAGGAGGGCGGGATCTACTACACCTCACCCAACGACGACTTCACTCGCCCGGGCCGGATGTGGTGGAGCGTTCCCGTCGGAGTCACCGAGTTCGATACCTGGCGCGAGACCACGACCGTGTACCACGAGGGCGTTCCCGGGCATCACCTGCAGCTCGGCCAGGCTGTCTACAACCGCGCGCTCCTCAACAC